>NZ_BAAABH010000009.1:0-123944 GCF_054767855.1 Clostridium sp. CTA-19
GTAACAGCGTTAGTAGGAAATACAGTAACAGCAGCAGTAGAAGGAACTGTAGCAGTATCCAATCCGATAACAGTAGSAAATACAGTAACAGCAGYAGTRGAWGGAACTGTRGATGTAGCTGGAACAGTAACGGTAGGAAATGCAGTAACAGTAGCAGCAGGAACAGTAACAGCRTTAGTAGGAAATGCAGTAACAGTAGCAGCAGGAACAGTAACAGCGTTAGTAGGAAATACAGTAACAGCAGCAGTACAAGGAACAGTAACAGTATCAGGTGGAACAGTAACGGTAGGAAATGCGGTAACAGTAGCAGCAGGAACAGTAACAGCGTTAGTAGGAAATACAGTAACAGCAGCAGTACAAGGAACGGTAACAGTATCAGGTGGAACAGTAACAGTAGCAAATCCAATAACAGTTTCTGGTGGAACAGTAACAATAAGTGGATATTATACGACCTATTCAACTACTAATATAACAGGAACTGGTACAGGAACAGTATTAACTGAAACTGTGAATAGTCTTTCAGAATATTCATATTATATACAGAATAATGGTTTAACACCTATAACAGTAAATATACAATTGGCACCTACTGATGTAAATGGAGCATACGTTACAGACTTAGTTGCAGGTACAGTGGCTATAGTTGGTGGAGGAAATGGAATAATAGTTCCATCAAAATATGCTAATAATGCTAGATTATTATATACTGGAGCATCTTTAAGTGTAAGTGCTTATTTTGTTGGAAGAGCATAATAATTTTTAATATATTTGCGTGTAGCGGTTGAGCTACACGCTACTCAAAGGTGGGGATATAAAACATGAAAAAAGAAAAAACTGTTAGTGTTTGTATGATAGTGAAGAATGAAGAGCGCTTTTTAGGAAGGTGTCTTGAGAGCATTAAAGATTTAGCAGATGAAATTATAGTAGTAGATACTGGTTCAAAAGATAAAACCGTAGAAATTGCAGAAAGTTTTGGTGCAAAAGTTTATTATTATCAGTGGGATAATAGCTTTGCAAATGCTAGAAATTTTTCATTGTCTAAAGCAACTAAAGATTGGATATTAATACTTGATGGTGACGATGAATTTGAAAAAGAAGATAGCGAAAAATTTATAGATATAGTAAATAATTCAAAATATGATGGGCATTTTTTTAAAACTTTAAGCCTAAACTCAGAAGCTGATCTCAAAAATTTTACTTGTAATTTAAATTTAAGACTTATAAGAAATACAGGGCAATATGAATATGTAGGTGCAATACATGAGCAAATAAATAATAAAGTAAAGCCTATGGATTATGGAAGATTTCCATCAGAAGAAGTGAGAATATATCATAAGGGTTATATAGCCTCAGTTGCTCAAGAAAAAAATAAAAGAGAGCGTAATATGACTATAATAAGAGAAGAACTAAAAAAAGACCCATTTAATGCATTTTTTAATTTTAATATGGGAAATGAGTATGTTGCTTTGAATGATTTTGAAAGTGCATTAAAGTATTTTGATATTGCTTATAAATCTATGGATGCGAGACAAGGATATGGTGATAAATTAATATTAAGAAGAGTTTTGACTCTAATTTTATTAAAAAAATATAATATGGCATTAGAAGCTATAGATGAGGGATTAGAATTTTATCCGAATTTTACAGAACTTATATATTATAAAGGCGAAGTTTATGAAAAACAGAAAAAATATACTATGGCAATAAAAGCTTATGAAAAAGCTATTGAACAAGGCGAATCTCCTATATATTTAACATTTTTAAATGGTTGTGCCACATTTAGAGCTTACTATAATATTGCAGAAATACATTATAGTTTAGGTGATTATGAAGAAGCTATAATAAATTATAAAAAAGCTATTTTATGTGATAAATCTTTTTGGCCAGAATATACTGGTTTAGCAAAATCATATTTTAAGATATTAGAAGATGAAAAGGAAACAGTTAAAAAATTAAAAATTTATTTTGATTTAGAAAATAAAGGTGAAGTTGTTATTTTATCTATGATATTAATGGAAGCTAAACTTTATAATGGGATTTTAGAAGAATTAAATGATAAGCTTAATGCAGTTGAGACGGATCAAAGTGTATTTGTTTTAGGAAAGTGCTTATTTAATACTAAAGAATATATTAAGGCTTATTATCAATTTAGAAGGCTTCCAAAAGAGTCTCCATACTATGAGCTTGGTATTATATATATCATAATTATAAAAATATTAACTAATAAAGAGATATATGAAGAAGATTTTGATAAAATAACTAATGATGTGAAAAGAAAATCTATAATGCTTATGAATTCAATAGCTAAAGATGAAAAAATAACAATAGATGATTTACCAGAAGAATATTTAAGTGAAATAATTAATATATTGGACATAATATTATCAACTAATGATTTTCAGTTATTCGAAAAAATGCTTAATAGTTTAAACTATATAAACTCCAATAAGGTATTACTAGAATTAGCTAAGCTATACCATAGATATGGATACTATTCACTTGCAGTACAAGAAATTACAAGATCTTTTAAAGAATTTGAAGTTATAGATGAAGTAACATTAGATATTTTTTACAAAAATTTATTCATATAAATTTTAAATTTAAATAAGGAATTTAATCTTATTAAATTCCTTATTTAATAAAATATTAGGGGTGTTGATATGGATAAAAATAATTTTTTAAAATTAAAAATTCCATGTGGTTTAGCAATAGTTAAAATAGAATCTTTTTTTAAAACAATATTTTATGAAGTATTATTGTTGTTGGAAGGATATGAATGTGTAAGTACTCCAAATATAAAAGTTGCATTTGCACATCAGACAACTATTTTTATAACAAATGAAAGTGATACTTGCCAAGAATTTTTTGTTTATGTTAGTCCTGATGGGGAAAACTATATAATAAATGAACCTGTTATTTCTGTTCATCCAAATGAAACAGAAATTGTTGTTCCAAGGTACTACTCTAAATATATAAGAATTCAAGGAAAAAGTGATGGAGAGATAAAGTTTAGAATTAATATTCAACAACAGATAAGTGGTTAGTATAATATAAAATTATAATTAGTTACTTTATTTATTAATTGTATTTATAATTTATTAAATTAGTAGAAATGTAAAATAATCTATGATACCATAAAATAATAAAGAGTCGTAATTTTTATAACAGTTGAGAGTAGGTGTTTATATGGCTAAAAGAGTAGGGACTAAAACCTTAGTAGAAAATAGAAAAGCTAGACATGACTATTTTGTTGAAGAAGGTATGGAAGCTGGAATTGTTCTTGTTGGTACAGAGGTGAAATCTATAAGGGCCGGAAAAGCAAATATAAAAGAAAGCTATGCTGAAATTAGAAACGGAGAAGTTTTTATAGTTGGAATGCATATAAGTCCGTATGAGCAAGGTAATATATTTAATGTTGATCCACTTAGAGAGAAAAAGCTGTTACTTCATAAAGAGCAAATAAGAAGACTTATAGGGTTACTTCAACAAGAAGGTCATACTTTAATTCCATTGGCACTGTATTTAAAAGATGGAAAAGTTAAAGTCAATTTAGGAGTTTGCAAAGGTAAGAAGAGCTATGACAAGAGAGATTCTATGCTTGAAAAGGCCCATAAACGAGAAATTGATAGACAATTAAAAGAAAGATCGAGGTACTAGAAATGGATATGTCACACTTACAATATAAGCATTGTAGGTGACATATCCATTTTTATAAGATAAGTTTTTATTTTATATGAATTAATAAGAAATATATATCTTTATCGCCCCAACCTAGATCAAAAGGAACATGATATCTATCTACAGTATGTGAATTTATAAGAGGATAGCCTTTACTATCAAAACCTGTAACTATAGCATTATGATCTATATCATTTTTTTTAGAGTATGCAATTACATCTCCAAGTTCTAAAGAATCAATGTATTTTTTGCCAGTAGATTCATTAAATTTTAAACATTCCTCAAAAGAGGCTTTTTTTATTAATGAACCTTTGCCACTATATAAAAGATAATTTTTAAAAGCATCTGCATTAACCCATGCAGGTGAATAATCTTTGTGAGTATGAGTTTTATTAGTAGTATACCAAGTATAATCTTGAGATAAATTACCACCTTCTATGTCGCCTAGACACTGAGATATAAAGTTAGTACAATTTCCACCAGAACCAGTAAAATTAATATATTTTTTATTGTATTTTTCAGGATTATTGCTTAAAGAAGGGACTCCACAGTATCTGTCGGAATATTCTACAGCTTTAAATTTATTATAATTTTTAGAAGAACTATTCGTATTAATACCGTCATTATTTCTTATGTTTTCAAAGTTGAAAACTTTATCTTTAGGATTATCTAATGTTGTACCTTCATAGCAACCGTCATATGATTTTAATGCATCTTCAAAACAATCTAAATACCACTCTTTAGAAATAATATAATTATTATTTGATTTTTTTAAGTTCATTATATGAAACAAATTTACTCCAAATAAGTTTTCAGTTGAATTTATATCATCTTCATAAACATATTTGAAAATCCATTCTTCATCAACTCTAAAATCATATGAGTTATTATTACAATTTAAATTTTTGAAATCACAATTTGATTGTATATCCGTAAATTTTATTCCACGTTCTCCTGCCCAATCTCTAAGATATTTTATTCTACGTATCTCATGGTCAAGAGCATATTTACCATTATTTGATGATGTATCATAATTGTTTTTAACCAAACTTATGTCACCATCTAGTATGGAATTATTTCTATTTTTAAAGTGTGTTTCTATATAACTTTTTATATCGTCATTAGAATCTAAAAGGGAATGAGCATAACAGGTACTACTTGAAAATATGTAGATTAAAAATACTATAAAGACTACATATGAAAATTTATTTTTAAATTTAAAATTCATAAATAAAAATCTCCTTTTATTTAAGGCATAATCAAGTAAAGAATAAGACAATATTGCTATTAAATATGTTTTCAATCTTTTATTGGGAATTTTTTTAATATGCCTAATTTATTATCATCAATAAAATTTGTATGTGGTTTCATTATAGTATTTGAAAGAAGTAAAGAATTTATTATTATTTATAAAAATTTAATAGTCTAAATAAAAAAAGAGACTAATTAAAAAATTAATCTCTTTTTTATTTTAAATATGTACTAAAAGCATTATCTATTTAAGTTAGGAAGGGTTTTAAGAAAAAACTCGTTGAAATTATTAACTTCGTGTGTTGAAAGATTTGCTGTTATTTTTTCTTCCCATTGTTCGAATATAGTAACTAAATATTCCATCATATTAATAGAGTTTTTTGTAGGATATACTTTAAAGGCTCTGTTATCGTATTCATTGATAAGTTTGTCTACATATCCTAATGTTAAAAGCTTTTTAATAGTTTTTGTTGTAAGTGCTTTATCTACTTTTAAATGAGTGCTTATTTCATTCAAATTACATCCGGGATTATAATATATAAATAAAAGATAATTATATAACCCTGGTGTTAGTTTAAAAGGTTTCAATTTTTCTTCACAGTATTTTTGAAAATCTTTATAAAAAATAGATATATTAATACTTAATGTTTTTTCAGGCCATTTCGCTCCAGTTTGTGTAAACATAGTAATTCTCCTTTTACAGCAATATTTACGTTGGATTAATTAATATAACAAGTGAAATTTAGTTATGCATATTCAATTAAATAATAAATAAAGTTATTTGTTTTTACTTTATTTCATATGCTTTAAATTTGAATAGTGGTAATAAAAATATAAAGTTTTATAAGTGCAATATGTATGGTGTAAAATATTTTTCACATTATACATACAAAATTTTATGGTATTAATATTATAGGGAAACAAGCTCCAATTTAAATCTATTCAATAACTTTAAACTATTTTCATACAAGATTCAGTGTTGAATTCTAAGTGATTCGGAGCATGCCTCACTATTTTAGGTATCCAAGTTTTAAAATGAGTAATTTAAAAGGTAAACTTGAAACCCTATAATTCAAGCTTATTTTAAAAATAAAGAAAAGCAAAAATTAAATCAATATTGTCCATATTCAAGATTATTTTAACATATAGATAAGTGTTTTAATAGATTAAGTTTTAACTTAAGTATATTCAGTTAATTTATTTTAAAAAATAAAAAAGTCCTATATAAGTATTAAAAAAAAATTATAACAAACGAAATATAAATAAGGGAATATTTGGGGAGAAAATATAAATTAAAATTATTACGATATTAATTCTAAATTTTATCATTTAATAAATGAGTAAGATTAGATTCAAGCCTGGAACTTTATATCAAAGATTATTTAAAGTAAAAATAATACAAAAGTTAACGTATACAATTTTTAACAAAAAATGAAGAAATAATGTATAAATTTCATTTAAAAGTTGTTATAATATAGTGAAACAAAAAAATATCCAGTTTATAGATTAAAATGAATAATAAGGATAAATATAAAATTCTATTGACTATACCTTATTGAAAATTATTATGTAGATATAGATACTTAGTTTAGTACATAAATTAATTTAATTGCGATAGTATAATAAATACTATTGTTTGAAAGAAGGGGAGAGTAATATGGAGAGAAGTATCTATAGGTTAAATTTGATTATGCTTACATTGTTAACAATAACTTTGAATTTTACTGAATTAGCAAGTTATATCTTAACAGATTCACTAGTTAATATTCAGATGATTAGTAAAGTTAGTTTAACCTTTATAGTTAGCATAGCTCTTTTGAAAATATTTACATTTATAGAGATCGAAAAGAAAATTCGTAACAAACAATGGTATAAAAGTTATAGAAAAATATCGATTTTATTCAACATATTACAAATAGTGCTTTGGAATTTGATATATGTTTTTTTCAATAGGTATTGCTTAGGTCAAATTGAAATAGTTATATATTTATTGCCAACAGTGTCAAGTTTAATAGTTATTTTCCATAAATATCCTTATAAAACAATGAAAAAATTTCAGGATATGTTAGAATTACAAAAGATAAATAATATAAAATGAAAAATTTTAATATAAGATATAATATTAAATAAAACTATGCATATAAATTAATAAATAAGTATATGTATAGTTTTACTTTTCTAAACTATATAGGGTTCCAAGTTAAATTTTAAACTTATTAATCTATGAAATAAGAAAAGTTAAAATTAATATTTTACTGCTAGTTAACACTTATTTTAGTTAAGAGCTGTGGTGATTAGTACTCACTATAATCCTAATAATACTAAACGTATTTTTTATTTTAAGAAACTGATTCTTAGTTTTATCCATTATTTGTACTTATTTTTATCACTTGATAAATGAATAATTTTAGAATTTATTTTAAAACTATATAGATATAATTAGAAAAAATTATGGCAAATGATATCAGTTGACAATAGTGTAATAAAGGATTAAAATAGTAATACAATTTAATATATGCAAAAAGCGTTTAAATCCAATTACAACATGGGGGCGTTATGGCTTCGACGGGGGTAAGATGGGTTTGAGAAGCGAGTCGAGGGACGCATGTGGCCTCGTTAATAAAATATGCACTAAATGTAAACGCAGAAGATAATTTTGCATTAGCAGCCTAGTTAGCTGTTCGTCCTACCTTTGAGTCCCACGGCTTAGGATAGGGCGTCAAATAGTGGGGAACCGAACTTAGCAAAGCTTTGAGCTATGGACGGAATTTATGAAGCTACTAAAAGGTAAAGCCTGTTTGCAGGCGTTACCTGGAGGGAATGTTAAAATGCAGACTGCACTCGGAGATGCTCAAATTGGTCTACTTTCGGACAGGGGTTCGATACCCCTCGCCTCCACCATTAAAATCCACGATAATTTTTTATCGTGGATTTTTTATATTTATAGGAATAATTAATAATATTTTGCGAAAAGTAATATTAAAAAAATTATTCAGGTGAGGTTATGAAAAAATATATACAAGATGATTCATACTTTGAAAAAATAGATAATGAAAGAAAAGCATACTGGTTAGGATTTTTATATGCAGATGGGTGTATATCTGAAAGAAGTGAAAATAATAAAATAGTAATAATACAATTACATAGAGATGATAAATATCTTTTAAAAGAATTTCTAAAAGATATAAATTCCGATAGACCCATATATGTAAATAAAAAGGGCTATGTTTCTATTAACATTGGAAGTACTAAAATGGCTAATGATTTAATAAAATTAGGATGTTTACCTAGAAAATCATTAGTTCTAAGGTTTCCATCAGAGAAAATAGTATCTTGTAATTTAATAAAGCATTTTATTAGAGGTTACATGGATGGCGATGGATGTATATCAACTTATAAAAAAATAAGAAAAAATAGAAAAAGTCCAATATTTGTATGTGAAATAAAGTTTATTGGTACATATGATATGCTTTGGGGAATTAAAAAATTTTTCAATTCGGATAAAGATATTTTGATAAATAAACATTCACCTAAGAGTTATCAAATAAGTTTTTCAGGCAGAAAGTATAGAAATGCAGTAGATATTTTATATAATGATGCAACTATTTACTTGAAAAGAAAAAAAGATAAATGGGATGAATTTCTAAACTATATAAATTGTATAGATACAAAAAAAGAGGAGAAGGAATCTAGGATAATAGTAAAATTAGATAATGAAGCAAATTATATAGGAGAATATACATTGAAATCTTTAAAAAAAGAATTTGATATAACTGCTATTTTAAGATGTTGTGAACATAGAGAAAAGCATAAATCGTATAAAAGGTTTAGGTGGATATATTTAGATGAATATAAGGAATTTACTGAGAAATGTATAGATATAAAAGATGTTTTAGGTTGTAAAAAAATTTGTAATATTGAAAAGTCAAAAGTAATAAAGACAGTTGAACAGTATGATTTAAATAAAAATTTTATTAGAACATGGGAAAATGCTAAGGTAGCAGCCGACCATTATAACACTACATCAAAGGCAATACGTAAAGTTTGTAATGGTGAAAGAAAAACTTGTTGTAATTTTATATGGAAATATACTGAGCCAAAAATGAGTAAACAATCTAAAAAAGTTGCTCAATATGATATAGATGGAAACCTTATTAAAGTTTGGAATAGTTGTAAAGAAGCTGCATTATTTTATGATGTTACATTTCAAGCCATTCAAAGAGCCATTAGTGGTAAATATAAAACTTGTTGTGGGTTTAGTTGGAAATATATATAAAATTAAAATTTGCAATATAAGATTTTTCTACTTCATTCATTAAAATCACTCCAACAATATAATTACTTAAGTATATAGGGAAACAAGCTCTAATTTAAATTTATCCAATAACTTTAAAATATGTTCATACAAGATGCAGTATTGAATTCTAAGTGATTCGGAGCATGTCTCACTATTTCAGGTATCCAAGTTTTGGAATGGATAATTTTAAAAGTTAACTTGGAACCTTATAGTTTAAACTATTTGCATTTTAAAATTCATATTTATATAAATTAACATTCATTATTTTTTATTTGGCAATAAAAATATATTGACAAAAGTAAATAGTGGGAATATAATAAAAAATAATTTAAAGAATGGAGGAAATATTATGAAAATTACAAGCTGGAATACAACAATAACATCAAAATTTAATAGAGTACTCTTATTAGTAGCCGAATTAATTTAGCAATTGTGTTTATTGATATATAAATTTAGATTTATTACTGTCATAGATGCAATTGCTACACTAGATGATTGTATCTATGACGGCTAATTTTTATTTTACATAAAGTAAGCCTCATAGAATTATTATGAGGCTATTATTATATTTTTTGATAATTAAAGCCTCATAGATTAATATGGGGCTTTAATTATATCCTAGGTGTAAAGCTCTATATATAACTATGGGGCTTTTGTTTTATATTATAGCAAAACTTTAGCAATAGACCTAAATAGGCTGTTGACCTAATAGTTATGCGAAATAAATAAATTTAACTTAGGAGGAAATGAAATGGAAGAAAATAGAGAGCAATGGGGAACTAAAATTGGATTTATACTTGCTGCAATTGGATCAGCAGTAGGTTTAGGCAATATATGGAGATTTCCTTATGTAGTATATTCAAATGGAGGAGGAGCATTTTTAATACCGTATTTATGTGCCATATTTACAGCAGGAATACCACTTTTAATATTAGAATACGGAATGGGACACAAGTTTAAAGGTTCAACACCACTTTCTTTAGCAAGAGCAAACAAAAAATTTGAATGGATAGGTTGGTGGCCAATAATTAGCTCGTCAGTTATACTATGCTATTACTCAATGATACTAAGTTGGGCAATTAAATATATGACTATGAGTTTCACTAAAGGTTGGGGTGAGGATTCTAATTCATTTTTTTATAATGATTTCTTAAATTTATCAGATTCACCACTTAATTTTGGAGGAATAGTTTGGCCTATATTAATAGGTATTGGGATAATATGGATTATAAATTGGTTTATATGTTATAAAGGAATAAAATCTGGGATAGAAAAAGCTAGCAAGATATTATTACCAGCCCTATTAGTAGTAATGATAATAATTGTTATAAGAGGAATTACTTTAGAAGGTGCAAGTGTTGGGTTAAATACATTATTTACACCAGATTGGAATAAGGTAAAAAATCCTCAAGTTTGGATATCTGCATATGGACAAGTATTTTTTTCATTAAGTATAGGTACCGGTATAATGATGACATATTCAAGTTATTTACCTAAAAAGACTGATATAAATAATAGTGCATTTATGACTGCATTTGCTAACTGTGGATTTGAATTTTTATCGGCTATAGGAGTATTTGCAATACTTGGTGCAATGGCTACAAGTCAAGGGGTACCTATGGAAGAAGTTGTTACAGATGGAATAGGGCTAGCATTTATAGCTTTCCCTAAGGTATTTACAATAATGGGTATATGGGGAAATATATTAGGAGTTTTATTTTTTTCTTGTCTAGTGTTTGCTGGTATAACATCATCAGTTTCTTTAGTAGAAGCAATATCTTCAGCTATAATAGATAAGTTTGGTGGATCACGTAAAAAAGTTGTTACATGCATGTGTTTAATAGGATTTGTTGCAACTATAGTATTTGCAAGTAATGCAGGGTTATATTTACTAGATATTATGGACAATTTTATAAACAATTATGGAATAGTTGTAGTTGGATTATTAGAAGCTTTTGTTATCGGATGGGTAATTAAGCCTAAGGTTATAAGAGAACATACAAATAAAATATCTTATTTTAAAATCGGTAAGTGGTGGGATGTAATTATAAAATATGTAACACCTACTTTATTAACAATAATTTTAGTTCAAAGTCTTATAAATGAGTTTAAAAATCCTTATGGAGGTTATGAATTAATATCTTTATTATTGTATGGCTGGGCTATTATAGCTCTTGGAATTATAGGTGGATTATTAATTAGTAAAAAACCTTGGAAGAATAGTAAGCTATAGAATATAAGTAGTAAGGAGATGATTTAAATGACAAGTGTATCAATAGGATTTTTTATATTAGGAGCAGTAATTCTTTGGGGCGGGTTTATGGTAACTTTAGCTATAACTATTAAGAATGAGAGAAAAGCAAATTAAGTAATATATTAGTTATAACGGATTTAAATAATGTGTTTATAATATATATGTTTACATTCTATCAATAGAATTACAAAATGAGTATATAAGATTTGTTGAACAAGTGGACAAATTGAATTTGAGTTTCTATATTCTAAGACATTTAATGTACCTATTTCTGCAAATTTTATAAATTATAAATGAATCATAAATAAACCTTTATCCCATCATTGATAAACTAGTGATAGGGCAAAGGTTTATTTATTTTAAGGATATATAATATGAAATTTAAAATTGATAAAGCAACAAAAAATTTAAAGGCTATAAAGGATGTGAATTTGAATCCCAAGCCTAGTATATGGCGCTTTTAGGACATAATGGAGCTGGGAAAATAACACTTATGGAATGATGGTAGTAAATCTAAAGCATAGAAAAAAAATAAATGCTAAGAGGATTATGTAAACATAAGGTAGTGGAAGTAATAGAAGAGTATAATTTAATCAGCTAGGAATGATAAATAAAAAATTAATATATATAAGCATATACTTGAATGTTAAGTTCAGTTGATAGAATTTAAGCTATATTTTGAATACAATAAGTATAGGAGGTATGAAAAGTATGATTAGTACGAATTTAAAGAGGTTAAGAAAAAATCACCAATATACACAAGAGGACGTGGCTGAAAAAATTAATGTTTCTAGACAATCAGTAGCAAAATGGGAAAATGGTGAATCTACACCTGATATAGATAGTTGCGTTAAACTTGCAAAATTGTATAATGTCAGGATAGATGATTTAGTGAATCATTCGGAAGAAGAATCAGGGATTGTAGTACCTCCTAAAGGAAAGCATTTTTTTGGAGCTGCTGTAGTTGGAGAACGTGGTCAGATTGTTATTCCAAAGGAAGCAAGAGAGATATTTAATATAAAAGTAGGAGATAAGTTATTGATATTAGGGGATGAGGAACGAGGAATTGGAATTGTTCATCAACGTGATTTGATAAATTTTGTAGGTAGTATAGGAATAGCAAGGAAGGAAGAATAATTTTAAAGTGAAAATTTATAAAAAGGATGGTTAAAATATGAGTAAAATAGTGTTTTTCAATATTCCAGCACATGGACACACTAATCCTACAATTGAAGTAGTTCGTGAGTTAGTAGATAGAGGAAATGAAGTATTATATTACTCTTTTAATGAATTCAAAGATAAAATCGAAGGCGCTGGAGCAAAATGTATTTGTTGTGATGAGTATCTTCCCCAATTGCATCCTAGTGATGAAAAAAAAATTGGTAAGGATTTCTCGGCACTAATTGAGATGGTTGCAGATACTACTTTAGCTTTAGATGAAAAAATTTGTAGAGAGCTTAAAGTTTTTAATCCAGATTGCATTGTATCAGATTCGTTAAGCTTTTGGGGAAAGCTATTTGCAAAAAAACTTAATATTCCATATGTATGTTCTACAACAACTTTTGCATTTAATGAGAATACAGCAAAGCTGATGAAAAAAGGTTTAAAAGAATTTATAATTATGATTTTAGGTATGAATCGTATTAATAAAAAAATAAAGCTTTTGCAAAATAGTGGATATGATGTTAAGAATATCATTTCCATGATTGCAAATGATAATGATACAAATACTATCGTGTACACATCAAAGAAATTTCAGCCACTGGTGGAGACTTTTTCTGATAAGTATTCTTTTATAGGACCATCAGTGCCTAAGGTGATTGTAGAATCTAAAAAGATAAATAGGAAGTTAATATATATTTCACTTGGTACAGTAAATAATAAAAATATTAAATTTTATAAGAACTGTATAAATGCATTTGAAAAATGTGATGTTGATGTAGTTATGTCTGTTGGCAATGGTACTAATATTAAAGATTTAGGATATATACCAAATAATTTTAAGGTTAAAAATAGTGTTAAGCAGATTATGATACTTCAAAAAACAGATGTATTTATTAGTCATTGTGGTATGAATAGCGCTAATGAAAGCTTGTATTATGGGGTCCCTATGGTATTATTTCCACAGCATTCAGAACAAAAAATGGTAGCAGAAAGAGTTGCTTACTTAGGCGCAGGGGTTATGTTAAAAAAGAATAAATCCCAATATATTAAAGATGCAGTTATGCAAGTTATAAATAATAATGAATATAAAAAAAATGCAAATAAAATAGCAAGTAGCTTTCAGAATTCAGAAGGTCCCAAAGGAGGGGCTGATGCGATATTAAAGGTTATATATGAGAGCAGTCAAAATTAGTTATAGGTATTGGGTATATTAAAATGGAACTATTTTGAATAACTAATAGTTATAAAATACTAATAATGTAAAAAATCAAATAAAAATCTATAAAGTTTAGGCATAATCAAATGAATAATAAGCTAGTAGTATTACTTATTTACAATGAATACTTAGCAGGTAAAATCCAGAGATAGCCCTACTATGACTAATTTTATTTGCTTGTCTCGTGACAAATATGCTTAGAATCTTTAAATTATTATTTTTTTCATATGCCTTAAGTAAAAAATAGTTTAGATATATGAAGATTTTATATAATCAAAAAAGACCACATAATAAGGTGGTCTTTTAATTTCAAATATATGTTTTTTATAGTTCTCTTCTTTCAATTTTAAATTCTATAGCTTCTTCTATTTCTTGAAGCATTCTTTCATTCTTAGGATCTACAAAAAGACATGTATAACCACTTTCACCAGCTCTTCCAGTTCTACCGATACGGTGAATATATGATTCAACGCTTTCTGGAATATCATAGTTGTAAATATGAGTTACGCCACTAACATCTAATCCTCTAGATGCAACATCTGTAGCTATTAAATATTGAATATCTGCATTTCTAAAAGCTTTCATTATTCTTTCACGTTTAGATTGAGGTACATCACTATGAAGTTTCTCACAGCGGAAACCATTTTTAGCAAGAGATAATTCAAGATCATCTGCTCTTCTTTTAGTTCTACAGAATATTATTGACATAAAAGGATTATCTTCTTTTAATACAGCACATAGTGAATTTAATTTTTCTCTGTCTGTAGTTTCAACTACATTTTGTTTAATGTTAGTAAGAGTAACTTCTTCTTTTTTTACAGCAACAACTGTTGGATCAGTCATATATCTATATGCAAGTTTTTTTACAGCAGAATCCATAGTTGCAGAAAAGCATAATGTTTGATGTTTTTTAGAACACTCTTTTATGATTTTTTCCACTTCATTTTTAAATCCCATAAATAGCATTTGATCAGCTTCATCTAAAACTAAGGTTTTTAATTTAGAAAGGTCTACAGTTTTCTTGTCAAGATGATCTAGAAGTCTACCAGGAGTTGCAATAATTAAATGAGTGTTTCCTTTAAGTTTTTTTAGTTGGGAACCTATGTCTTTTCCACCATATAGAGCTAATATATTTATATCTTTAGCAGATTTTAATTTCATAGCTTCTTCTGTTATTTGTATTGCAAGTTCTCTTGTAGGAGTTACAATAAGTCCTTGAACTGTATTTAGACTAGGGGATATGTTTTCAAACATTGGTAATAAAAATGCTAGGGTTTTTCCTGTGCCAGTTTGAGCTTCAGCTATAACATCTCTTCCTTCTTTTATAAATGTAATGCTTTCTTCTTGGATAGGTGTTGGTTTTGTAATGCCAGATTTTTTTAATATATTTATAATATCATCATTAATTCCTAATTCTTTAAAATTCATTGTTTCTTACCTTTCGTTTATAAGACATGATTAAAAGATTTTAAAAAGTTTTACTGTTAACTTTATCAATATTCTTAACATGTCTAAGTTTTTATTTGTACATCTATTAATAATATCACACGGCAATAATTAAGACTAATATTATTTATTAATTATAAAGTTAATTTAATAAATGCCTGGTAAAAGTCAGATTTTAAAAGCAATTGAATTTAAAAAAATGTATAATATAGGGAAACAAGCTCCAATTTAAATTTTTAATATTAGTATTCATGTATTTGTATATAAATATACAAATATTTTATTACTTATTATAAGTTAATAGATGATGACAAACTTAGCACATAAGTATTAGATGAACAAAATTACATATAAATTAAGAAATAAATTATAATATGGATAAAGGAAATACAAAATTAAATAGATAAGGGAAAGTGATATTGATGAATTTCGAACAGATGAACTAAACTTCCAAAATTCAGAAATTTGTGATTATTTTTTTAGTCAAATATTTAAATGTAATGTGGAAAGTTAATTAAATTTAGTGCAAATAATTATTAAAATAGGGGGAAATTATGGGTAATATTAAAATTTTACTAGTGGAGGATGATGAAGCTGTTGCATTAGGCATTGAATATAATTTAAAAAATGATGGTTTAAAGGTAATAAGAGCTGCAGACGTATGCAGTGCAAAGGAGATATTTAATGAAGAGTTTAATCTTATTCTTTTAGATATTGGATTACCAGATGGTAATGGATATGAATTTTGTAAGTATATAAGAGAAAAAAGTAAAGTACCAATAATATTTTTAACAGCATTAGATGAGGAAGTTAATGTAGTTTTAGGGTTTGATCTTGGTGGAGACGATTATGTTGTGAAACCATTTAGGGTAAAGGAGCTTTTATCAAGAATTAAGGCAGTACTTAGAAGGACAAGCAACTATCAAAAAACAAAGCTTATTTCAGGAGATATAGAAGTAAATACATTGAACGCAAAAGTTTATAAAAACAAAAAAGAAATTATTTTAACAGCAGTGGAATATAAGTTGCTTTTATATTTTATGGGGTATCCATATAAGGTTATTTCTAAGGAAGAAATTCTCCATAGACTTTGGGATATTCACGGAGATTTTGTGGATGAAAATACCCCTGCTGTGTATATAAGAAGGCTTAGAAAAAAACTTGAAGATGAACCATCAAAGCCAAATTATTTAGTAAATCTAAGAGGATTGGGGTATAAGTGGAATAAAAATGTTATAGAGGAGTAAGAGGTAAAATGAAGGGTATGTATAAAGATAACTTTTTAAAGCAATTTAGCTTAATATGGGTTATAGCCATAACAGTTTTAATAATTACATTAAATATCATTATTAATATAAGCTTTGAAAAAATTAAAAAGAATTATATTAATGAAAGTTACGCTTTAATAGGTTTGTTTTCAAATTCTCAAGCTATTGATGAAGATAAAGTCACTGCAATTTTCACACAAGGTGTAAAAAATAAGGATTATGAAAAGGGAAAACAAATTTTGAAGTCTTATGGTTATAAGGAAGACATGGACATCAAATTAATTCCTAATATAAATGAATCCTATGAAAGGTTGAAATTACATATTAATATTTTGTTGCTTATTTTTATGTTGTCATTATATTTAATTGTATTATTTTTTTATAAGAAAATTGTTGTGTATGTTGAAATGCTAAATCAGGGAATAAAAAAAGTAGTTGAAGGGGATTTTTCTTTGAGGTTTTCATTTATGGGAGAAGGAACATTTAGTGTACTAGCACATAATTTCAATCAAATGGCAGAAAGATTGGAAGGTTCATTAACGGATCTTAACAGGGAAAAAATTTTCTTGAAAGACACTTTGGCAAATATATCTCATCAGCTTAAAACGCCAATAACATCTATGAGTTTATTTACTGAAGCATTGACTAATAATTCTTATATAGGTAAAGATGAGGTAGAAAAGATAGGGTGCAAAATGAGAAGTTCAGTATACCGTATGGAATGGCTTATAAAAAAATTATTAAAGCTTGCTAAAATTGAAGGTGGAATAGTGGAATACAATAAAATAAATAATGATTTTAAAGAAACTATAGAAAAAGCTGTAGAGCCATTATTAATAAGTATAGAAGAAAAAGAAATAAATTTAAAGATGAACATTGAAGAGGGTTCATGTATTCATGATAAAGGATGGACAAGTGAGGCTTTAACCAATATACTTAAAAATTCAATTGAGCATACGACGCGATATGGGGAAATCTCCATTCATTATGAAAATAATTCCCTTTATCATAAAATTACCATAAGTGATAATGGAGAAGGTATTGAAAAAGAAGATTTACCACATATTTTTGAACGATTTTATAAAGGAAAAGGTAGAAGAGAGACGAAGAAGACAGATTCTATAGGAATAGGCTTAGCACTTTCTAAAAGTATAATAGAAGGTCAAGGAGGGTTCCTAGAAGTTGAAAGTATAAAAGAAAAAGGAAGTAAATTTACAGTTACCTTTCTTACTAATTTGTAAGAAAGGTATTTATATTATAGTAAGAATTAAGGAGTATATTGATAAATATAGAGGAAGGTGAGGGGATAATATGAATAGGTATATAGAGATATCTAATAAGTATTTTAGACAAAACAAAAAAAGAAGTATTCTTAATATAATTGCAATAATATTAGCCATTATGTTTATAAGTGGGACAGGTCATATGATTTATTCTTCACAGCAAAATATTATCAATATGCTTAGAGAAGATGGGGATTATCATGTTAATTTTGAATTGAATCAAAAGGAAAAGTTTCAAAAGATTAAAGTACATTCAGTGGTTGATAAGGCAACATTTTGTCAAAAGCTTGGGAATGTACAATTAGGGGAAAAAACATTAGTAATTAATGAAATAAATAGTGATGGATTTAATTTGTTAGGGGTACAAGTAAAGGAAGGAAGATTACCAAAGCAAGCTAATGAAATAATATTAAATTCAGACTTTAAAGATAAAGAGCATAAAAAGATAGGAGATGAAATAGCTGTTAAACTCTATGATGATAGAGACATAGTTTATACTATTGTAGGTTTTTCACAACCCACTAATAATGCTTTTTTAAAGATATTTAATGGATATGCTGTTAGTA
Organism: Clostridium sp. CTA-19; assembly: GCF_054767855.1. Classification (NCBI taxonomy): domain Bacteria; kingdom Bacillati; phylum Bacillota; class Clostridia; order Eubacteriales; family Clostridiaceae; genus Clostridium; species Clostridium sp. CTA-19. The sequence goes on from NZ_BAAABH010000009.1 coordinate 18,424, forward strand.
ATAATATAGTAATTGATAATGCAATGGTATATGTAAAATTAAAGGAAGTAGGAAAATTAAATAATAAAATAGAAAGTTTAGTTAAGGATTTTAATATAAATTCTAATAAAGTTGAAAAAAATGAAGCACTTTTAACTGCAATGGGGGAAGGTAGAAGCAAAAGTGCTATTATAGATTATATTACTTTTTTGATGGTAGCTATTATTGTAATGATTGCAACATTAATTTTTATATATAATTCATTTAATATATCTACTATGGAAAGAATGAAAGAATATGGACTGATAAAGGCCATAGGTGGAACTAATAAACAGATTAAAAAAATTATTTTCAATGAAGTTCTTATAATTGGGTTAATAGCTATACCAATAGGAATACTTTTAGGAATGGCAGTAGGGCCATTATTATTTAGAACATTTAATAATTTGATTTTAAATAAAGAAGTTGATATAAAAACTTATTATTCTATATATAGTATTGTGGGAACAGTATTAATTACTATTATTACATTATATTTATCAATAATTTCTATAGTAAGAAAGGTAAAAGAAATATCACCACTAGATTGTTTTACTAATAGAAATTATGAGGTTAAGAAATTAAGTTCACGAAAATATGATTTGACTAGTAAGTTTTTCAGTATTGAGGGAATTATTGCAAATAGAAATATAAGAGCTAATAAGGGAAGATTTAGGACAACAGTGGTTTCAATTGTAATTTCAATAACGCTTTTTATTACATTTAGCAGTTTAGTTTGTAACATAGAAAAGTTACCTTACAAAGCATTACCCATGGACAAACATATGTGTTTGTATAATCATTATTTCACTAATATATATAATGAGCAAAACAGTAAAGAAATAATAACAAACAATAGTGAACAAATAAAATTACTTGTAGATAATGCTAAAAAAGTTGATGGTGTAAAAGATATATATAAAATATATCAGGGCATAAAATCTTATACTTTTATACCAGAAAATAAAGCAATGATAAAGGGTGATTTAATCAGTATTAAGAGTGAAAAATATACTAATATGAAATCTGAAATAATACCAATTGATTTAAATACTATTGATCAGATTTCACCATATCTTTTAAATACATTCAACAATAAAGAAAAAATGAAAAAAGAAAAAGGTGTTTATATAACTCAAATAGGTTATGAGCAAGATAGGGAAAACCTAGGTGATGTGAGATACAAGAAGAAGGATGTTGCAAACTTAAAGGTAGGAGATGAAATACTAATTGATACATCCAATTTAATATATACTAATAAATTTAAAAGTAATGATAATACAGTAAAATCAGCTATGAAGGTGAAAATTTTGGGTATAGTTAGGGTGATTCTCTTTGATAAGGAGAGTATTGAAGATATGTATCCAACAATATATATGCCTACGAAGCTTTATAATGATTTGATCGAAAAGAAATATATGAATTTATGTAAAAATAATGAGAATGATGTTAATAAAAAAATGGAATTAGATAAATTACAGTCTGCACAAGTTAAAGGCATGGTGGTAAGTTACAAGGATAATTTAGGTGATAAGAAAAGAGTAGATATTGGAAAAGAACTATCACAGCAATGGAATAAATGCATTAATAATAATAATGAAAAATTTGATGGATATACAATTTTTGATGAGGAAAGTGATAAATATATTAATTTTGGGAAGCTCTTTTACTTTAGTGTTATAGCATTTATAACTATTATAAGTATGGCAAATGTATTTAATATAGTAAATACTAATGTAACTTTAAGAAGTAAAGAATTATCACTTTTGAGTGTGGTTGGTGCTTCTAGAAAGAGTATAAAGAAAATAATGTATTTAGAAGGAATGTTATATTCAATTATAGGAATAATATATGGAACTATTATTGGTGGAATAAATTCTATACTAATAAGTGCAATGTTTAGAATAGGACATGATATAGCATATGTGTATCCTTATAAAGAAACTTTAATAAGTATAGTGTTTTTCATATTGGTTGGAATAGTAGCAATATATTTTCATTTAAAAAAAGTCAAAAAGGAAAATTTATTGCAATATAATGAGAATTAAATTGGGGGGAGCTTAATGTTAATGATAAAAAATCTTTGTAGAACATATGGAAATGGAGAAACAAAGGTAGATGCTCTAAAAAATATAAATCTAACTATTAATCAGGGAGAATTTGTAGCTATAGTAGGAGCTAGCGGCTCGGGAAAAAGTACTCTTCTTCATGCTATGGCTGGACTTGATAAGCCTACAAAAGGTAATGTAATTATTGATAATGAGGATATATATATTTTAGATGAAGATAATCGCGCAGTATTTAGAAGAAGAAAAATAGGATTTGTGTTTCAGTCATTTAATTTAATTCCAGTGTTAAACTTAGAGGAAAACATACAGTTACCTGTATTACTAGATCATCAAAAAATAGATAAAGATTATCTAAATGAATTGTTAGAATTATTAGGGTTAAAAGATAGAAAAGGTCATCTTCCATCACAGTTATCCGGAGGACAGCAACAGCGAGCAGCTATAGCAAGGGCATTAATATACAAGCCTTCAATTATATTTGCAGATGAACCTACAGGAAACCTTGATATAAATAATTCAAAGGAAGTAATGGATTTACTTAAGGTATCTTCTAAAAAATATAAACAAACACTAGTGGTTGTAACTCATGATTTAGAAATAGCTTCAAGAGCAGATAGGATAATTACTCTTTCAGATGGGGAAATTAGGTAATAATCCTTCGAAGTTTAAAGTTTATCTTAGAACCCTATAGTATAAGTGACTTAAATGATAATATAAATAACAAATATAATAAGAACAGTTCTCAAATCGTTACCATATATTGTAACATGGTGTATGAGGTTATAATATATGGTTAGTAAGGTTGGAGGAAATCAAATGACAGAGGGATTAACAGGACTTGTTATAACTAAAGCAGATAAAAGTTATGATCTTGTTCGTAGAAATAAAAATTTATATTTTAGTTATTACCCAAGAGTAATTGTATATCCTAATAATATAACAGATGTAGTTAATGCAGTAAATTGGGCCAGAAATCGAGGGCTAAATATACGTTGCAGAAGTGGCGGACACAACTATGAATCATTTTCTGTGGGAAATGATGTTGTTGTGATAGATGTTTCTAATTTGCTTGATTTTGAAATAGATATTAACAAAGGCTACGTAAGGATAGGGGCAGGATATAGTCAAGAACAACTTTATTCTAAGATAGCTAAATATGGATTTGCATTTGTTGGAGGAAATTGTGGATCAGTTGGTGTTACAGGAATTACATTAGGGGGAGGAGTTGGCTATTTACAAAGGGAATATGGGTTAGTATGCGATAATTTAGTAGAAATACAAATAGTAGATGCTTTTGGTAGGGTAATAACTGCTAATTTATATGAAAATCAAGATTTATTTGCTGCGTTAAGAGGAGCAGGTAGTAATAATTTTGGAGTAGTAGTGGCACTTACTTTTAAAGTACATCATGTTGATAAAGTAATAGTAATGACTGCTCAGTGGCCTAAAAAAAATAGGTATGAAGTAATTCAAGCATTTCAAAATGTAGGGGAACACTTAGATAATAGGTATACGCTTAAGATTTCTATGACTAAAGATACTATTCGGTTATATGGAGTAGGATTAAGAAGTACTGCAAAAGAAATGGAAAAGGCTTTAAACGTTCTATTAAAGGTTTCTAATAAAATGAACTATACAAAAAAGCATATTACTTTTAAGGAATATTTACAGAGGAATAAAGATTTTATGTCTACACCAAAAGGATTTAAAATCACAGGATTACTTGCATATAATCCATTAGGAAAAGAACCTTGCCAAATAATGTTTGACTATTTAGATAATTCGCCGCCGATACAGCCAACTATAGACATTGGGTTCCTCCTATTGGGAGGAAAGATTGCAGAAAATGAAGGGTTGCCTAGTGCTTATCCTCATAGAGAGGCTAAAGTATTAATACAAATTGATGCTGAATGGATTATTGAGTATAGTATGTATGCTAATGATACGGTTAAATGGGTAAATAATTTAAGAAAGTCCTTACTTCCATATGCAGGCTTTGGATATCTTAATTATTGTGATATTAATATACCTAATTATTTATATAATTATTTTGACAATAATGTATCTTGGTTAGAAGCTGTAAAAGAAAAATATGATTCATGTAACTTATTTTATTATCCTCAGGGAATAAATCCATAAGTAGTAGCAATGCAATAATACATTTAAATTAAACAAAAATGATATGGCGTATTATGGGAATAAAAACTTTTAAGAATATACATTACTTAACTGCTTGGTAAAATACTATCAGTAAGATTATAGTAGTTAAGGGTCATGTTGAATTATAACTCAATATGATCTTTTTTATGTTTAAATATTTAAATAATAACTTTATTTTTGTAAAATAAAAAATTGAGTTTGATTCTGGCGATAGCAATTTTTATAAACTATATAAAAAATAATATTATAGCAAATTTAAAGAGGTCTTTTAATATTATAAATCTAAATAAAGTTTATTATCTTGATATTTAATATAAACTAAAACAGACATAAAAATATTTAAGCTTTAAAATTGTTGTTGAATTCTTAGAACATATATAGTGGAAGCTAGATGAAATATATGGTAGATAATTAAATTATAAGATTATATTTGTTTTTATGTAAGTTATTGAAAGTAATGGATGTTAGAGTTAATATATGTATAAGATGTTTAAAGTTAAGATAAATGGGAGGTTTTCATGAAAATTTATAAAGAAATGAACAATGAATCAATTGTACAGTATATTAAAGAACTTGAAATTTTTCCTAAGAATCATAAACTTGCTAGTGAAGAAATTGGAGATGGAAATTTAAATTATGTTTTTAGAGTAAAAGATGTAAATACAAATAAGACAATTATAGTCAAACAGGCATTGCCTTATCTAAAAATAGCAGGAGATGGATGGAAATTAACATTGGATAGGAACAGAATTGAAGCAGAAGCTATGAAGTGTCAAAATTCAGTGTGTCCTGGATATGTTCCCAAAGTATATCATCATGATGATATATATGCATTAACTGTTATGGAAGACTTAGGGGATATGAGCATTTTAAGAAAAGGACTTATAAACATGAAAAAATATAATAACTTTCCAAAACAAATAGGTAAGTTTATGGCTAGAAATTTATTTTTAACATCTGATTTTGGAATGGGACCTATAGAAAAGAAGAAGAATATGACAAAATTTATAAACCCTGAGCTTTGTGATATAACTGAAAGGTTAGTATTAACTAACCCGTATATGAATGCAGATGATAATGTAATCAATGAAAATATTAAAGAATTTGTTGCAAGTGAAATATGGGATTCAAAAGAACTTAGGTTAGAAACAGCTAAGTTAAAAACAATATTTTTGACTAAAGCAGAAGCATTACTTCATGGGGATTTGCATACTGGTTCAATTTTTATAGATGATGATAAGTCTATTATATTTGATGCTGAATTTGCATTTTATGGTCCATATAGCTATGATATAGGATTGTTGTTTGCCAATATAATATTAAATTATGTATCTTGGGAAGGGCGAGTGGACAAGCCTAAAAAGGAAATAGAAGATTATAGAAAATATTTACTAGAATTATGTAATGAAATATGGAAAGAATTTTTAGAAAATTTTGATTATTTGTGGAGAAATGAATCTAAGGATATAACGACAGAAATTGAAGGAACTAAAGATGCATATATAAAAAAATTATTACATGAAACTATTGGATTCTGTTCATGTGAGGTTATGAGAAGAATTATAGGAATGGCACATGTTCCAGATTTAGATGAAATAGAAGATTTAAAACTTAGAGCTAAAGCACAAATATTAGGAATTAAAATAGCTAAAAAATTAATACTTAGTAGAAATAAAATTAATGATTTTAGTGAATTTATAAAATGTATAGAAGAAATAAATTTCTAAATAAAAGTATAGTTGCAGATAGAGTTTTACAATTTATATAAAGTAAAAAAAGTAAAATTTAGTTTGGTAAGTATAGTGATTAAAATATTAGGAGGAATTTATATGAAAGAAGAATTATTAGCTATTAAGTGGGATGATGATAAAGATAATATAGTTTTATTAGATCAAACAAAACTTCCAAATTCAATAGAATATATAAGGTATGATTCGGTAGAGGGTGTTTATGATTCAATAAAAACAATGGTAGTTAGAGGGGCACCGGCTATAGGTGTTACTGCTGGTTATGGAATGTATTTTGCAGCAAAGAAAGCAACAGAAGCTTCTTTCAAAGAATTCTACAAGGAAATTGAAAAACAGGGATATTATTTAAATTCAAGTAGACCAACAGCAGTAAATCTTTCATGGGCAGTAAATAGAATGCTTAAAAAAGCAGAAACTTTAAAAAGTTTACCTATTAATGAAATAAAGAAAGCATTAAAAAGTGAAGCAAGGATTATACATGAAGAGGACATAGAAATATGTAAAACTATTGGACAAAACTTACTTACATTATTAAAAGATGGAATGGGAATATTAACTCACTGTAATGCTGGTCAACTTGCAACTTCAAAATATGGTACAGCAACAGCTCCTATGTATCTTGCAAAAGAAAAAGGATGGAATTTAAAAATATATTCTGATGAAACAAGGCCAAGGCTTCAAGGTTCTACGTTAACAGCATTAGAACTTAATATGGCAGGAATAGATGTGACAACTATTACAGATAATATGGCAGCAGTAGTTATGGCTCAAGGAAAAATAGACGCTGTTATAGTGGGATGCGATAGAATAGCAGCTAATGGAGATACTGCAAATAAAATAGGGACATATGGGGTATCTATTTTAGCTAAGTATTTTAAAATTCCAATGTATATTGCAGCTCCAACACCAAGTATAGATTTAAATACACCTACAGGTGAAGACATTCCTATAGAAGAAAGAGATCCAAAGGAAGTTAGCTGCAGATTTGGTTTATGGACAGTTCCAAAGGGTGTAAAAGTTTATAATCCTTCATTTGATGTAACAGAACATGAAAATATAACAGCTATTGTAACAGAAAAAGGAATTGTATATCCGCCATTTAAAGAAAACTTAGAAAAATTATTAAAGAAGTAATGGTCGTAAAATACATTAAATAAATTAATGAAGGAGCATGACTATGTTAGAGGACTTAAAAAAAAGATTGGTAAAAATAGCTAAAGATGCAGATTCACAAGGGTTATGCAAACATAAGTCAGGAAATTTTAGTATAAGAGATGAAAAATCAGGGTATATTTTAGTAACGCCTTCAGCAGTTTCCAGAGAAGAATTAAATGAAAATCATATTTGTGTAGTAGATATGGATTTAAATTTAATAGAAGTACATGAAAAAGTTCGTCCAACTAGTGAATTATTAATGCATATAGAAGTATATAAATGTAGACCAGATGTAAAAGCTATAGTTCACACACATTCAAAATTTGCCACAGCTTTTTCTGTATTAAGTAAAGAAATTCCACCTATAGTATATGAAATTGTTAATGTTATAGGGGGAGACGGGAGAATAAAAATAGCCCCATATAAAAGGCCAGGTACAATTGAACTTGCTAAAAGTATTATAGGTGTAATTAAGAATGATAATGCATGCTTAATGGCAAATCACGGCGTACTTACAGTTTCATCTAAAGATATTGAGGATGCGTATTTAAAAGCAGCATATGTGGAGGAAGTTGCAGAAATATACTATAATGCACTTCAAATAAATAAGGGCGAGGAACCAGAATTAATACCTGAAGAAGAATTGAAACTTTGGAAATATCCAGATGAAATAAATTATTAAAGTATCTACTTTACTATAAAATATAAAAATCCCTAATAAAGTTGTTAGGGATTTTTTTATATTTCTATATTTTAACTATAACAACTATAATATGTAATAATTTTTCATAATATAGTTATTAAAGAAAATTTTGAATACATTTTTACGGCTAAATAACGAAAATATTAAAAGAAGTTTAAATAGTTCAAAAAAAGATAAAATAAAGAATAGTTTTATTTTAATTTAAGTAAATCATTTATTTGATTTTAGAAATTTTCTTATTTATAATTTATAACTATGAAGCATACATTTGGTAAAAAATCTATTATTCACTAAAATATATTAATCAGTTATATAGGGAGACAAGCTTCAATTTAAATTTACTTAATAACTTTAAAATATTTTTATATAAAATGTAATGTTAAATTCTAAGTGATTCGAAGCATGTCTCACTATTTTAGGTATCCAAGTTTTGGAATGGATAATTTTAAAAGTCAACTTGAAAACCTATAGTGTTCCAAAGTCTAAGTTTAACTTATACCTTTATTAATTGGAAAAGTTTAATAATAACATATTGTTACTTAGTGTAAAAATTAAATAACTAAGAAATGATATGTTAATTTAAATTTGTATTTTTGTTTTTGCTGTACACTCTTTTAATTTTAGCAATTATTTTTATTATTCTTTTAATGAAATTCAATTTCAATTTTATTAATCAGTATATTATCGATTAAAAAAAGTGTTGGTTTATCAACCGATAAGAATTTTTCCATGTATAAGTTAAGCTTTGAATTTGTATATCTATATCAATATAATAAATAAAATTTAACAAAGGGGGGAAAGTTTTATGGCTATAACAGTTAAAGAAGCCCTAGAACTTAAGATACTAGATGGATTTGAAGTAGTAGCGGGGAAAAATGGTTTATCTAAAGAAATAAAAAATGTAGCTGTTTGGGATTATGAAAGAGGGGAATTAATAAAGAAAAATTTTAGAGCAGAAGATTTTGCATTAAGTACATTAGTAGCAATAAAAGATAATATAAGTGAACTATATGAAAGTGTAGAGAGAATGATTAATATAGGTATTACTTGCTTAGCCATTAAGAATATATATTTTGATTATATTCCAGAAGATGTAATAGAACTTGCAAATAAAAATAATTTTGTCCTAATGTTATTTAGCGATACATTTACTGAAGATATAATAGTTGAGGTAAATAAAGCTATAACAATAAAAGAAGAATATCAAAATTTAGCACTGCAAATAGATAAAATATTATATGATAACTTAAACGAGGTTACTATAAAAAAACTTGCTTATAATATAAATGTTAATTTCAGAGAAATAAATGTTGTTGCATATTGTAAGAAAAAAAATAGTAAAATAAGTGGTCTTAGTGAATTTTCTCATAAAGAAATGCAAGATCCATATAGTAGAGTAATTAATTATAAGGGTGGTTATTTAGTCATTAATACCTTTAATGATGTAGACGTTGATGATATTGAGAATATCATATTAAGAAGGTTAGAATGGCTGGGTTTTTCGCATAAAGAATATATCATAGGGGTAAGTAATTTACATAGCAAACTTACAGACTTAGATAAGTCTATACAAGAAAGTTTGTATGCATTTAAGCATTCAAAAACATATAAAAAAGGAGTTTCATTTTTTAGAAAAATAGGATTAAATAGAATCTTCATACCTATTTTGGACAACCCATGGGTGCAAAAATATTATAATGAAGTAATAGATCCACTAATTAAATATGATAAAAGTAATGATACTGAACTATTAAAAACTGCTATAAAATATATTGAAAATAACGGAGATATAAAGACAACAGCTGAAGAATTATTTCAACATGGCAATACTGTAAGATATAGAATTGACAAAATAAATAAAATAATTAGTGCTCATTGCAAGGATGAACACTTTTATGAAGAATTAGCTGTAGGGGTTAGAATATATACTTTACTTAATAATCCATTGTAAATTTTACAATGGATTATGTTTCTATTTTAAAATATTACAAAACTAATGCAATTAATAATGGTGTATTATATGACTGTAGCAAAAATAGAATTTATAAATTAGGTGTCTTAAACACTGAAAAAAACATTATTTAAATATAAAGGTACATAGAAATTATCAAGTATGACTAATAAGATTTACGGAGGAATAAGTATGAAAAAATTAAAAATTGCTTACACAGAAGAAGCAAGAAACTATTTTGAGACTGCAAGAGAATTAGTTTTAGCAGAACAAACAGATTTTACAGATGTTGCAGCAGTAGTATTAACAGATTCAGATATTGAATTAATAAATACAGCTTATGATACTAAATTTGGAACACCAATCTTTGTTGTATTAAAAAACAAAGACAAGCTATCAAGTGAGCTTGCTGAAAAAGTATATCGTGTAATTGATGGAAATGCTTTTGATGCTCAACTTTATACTAGAGTTATTGAAAGTGCAGCAGCGCAATATGAAGAAAAGATATTACCTCCTTTCTTTAAAGCTTTAAGTGAATATGTTGATAGAGGAAACGTTCAATTTGACTGTCCAGGACATCAAGGAGGACAATATTTCCGTAAACATCCAGCAGGTAGATATCTTTATGAATTTTATGGAGAAAATGTTTTTAGAGCAGATATATGTAATGCAGACGTTGCTTTAGGAGATTTATTAATTCACGAAGGTCCAGCAGTTGATGCTGAGCAAAACGCAGCTAGAATTTACAATGCGGATAAAACATATTTTGTAATGAATGGTACTAGCGCATCAAATAATGTTGTTGTAGGATCTTTAGTTTCACCAGGAGATTTAGTGCTATTTGATAGAAATAACCATAAATCAATATACAATTCAGCTTTAGTTCAAAATGGTGCAACACCTGTATATTTAGAAACAGGACGTAACCCATATGGATTTATTGGTGGAATTGATGCTCATTGTTTTGATGAGAAATACATAAGAGCTGAAGTGGATAAAGTGGCTCCACATAAAGCAAATGAAAAGAGACCATTTAGATTAGCTGTAATTCAGCTTGGAACATATGATGGAAGTATTTATAATGCAAGACAAGTAGTTGATAAAATAGGACATTTATGTGATTATATTTTATTTGACTCTGCTTGGGTAGGATATGAGCAATTTATTCCAATGATGAGAGATTGTTCACCATTATTACTTGAATTAGATGAAAATGATCCAGGAATATTTGTAACACAATCAATCCATAAACAACAAGCTGGTTTTTCACAAGCATCACAAATTCATAAAAAAGATAGTCATATAAAAGGACAACATCGTTATGTTGATCATAAGAGATTCAACAACTCATTTATGCTTTATGCATCAACAAGCCCATTCTATCCTTTATACTCAACTCTAGATGTAAATGCTAGAATGCAAGAAGGAGAAGCAGGAAGACGTTTATGGGCTGATTGCATAAGATTAGGTGTTGAAGCTAGAAAATCAGTTCTAAAAAATTGTTCAATGATAAAACCATTTATACCACCAGTAGTAAACGGAAAGAAATGGGAAGAACATGATGTAGAAGAAATAGCAAATAATATTGATTTCTTTAGATTTGTACCAGGAGAAAAATGGCACTCATTTGAAGGATACGGAGAGAATCAATATTTTGTTGATCCAAATAAATTCATGTTAACAACACCAGGAATTAATGCAGAGACTGGAGAATATGAAGATTTCGGAATACCTGCAACCATACTTGCAAACTACTTAAGAGAAGTAGGAATAATTCCAGAAAAGAATGATTTAAATTCTATATTATTCTTATTAACTCCAGCAGAAACTTCAACTAAAATGGAAAACTTAGTAGCTCAATTTGTGAAATTTGAAAAATTAGTTAATGAAAATGCTCCATTAAGTGAAGTTTTACCAAGCTTATATAATAAAAATATAGATCGTTATAAGGGATATACAATAAGACAATTATGTCAAGAAATGCATGATTTCTATAAAAATAATGATGCTAAAACATATCAAAAAAGATTGTTTAGAGCTGAATATTTACCAAGCAAAGGAATCGTATGTGATAAGAATAAAAATGTAGCATATGACGAAGTAGCAGCTACAGCATTACATCCTTCTAAGAATGAAGTTAATGGTAGAGTAATGACTGCGCAAGATGCTAAATGGGCTTTAATAAGAAATAATGCTAAATTAGTTCCATTAGAAGATATAGTAGGCGAAATAGCCTTAGAAGGAGCACTTCCATATCCACCAGGAGTATTCTGTGTAGTTCCAGGTGAAGTTTGGAGTGAAACTGCTCAAATATACTTTACAATTTTACAAGACGGAATAAATCAATTCCCAGGATTTGCTCCAGAAATTCAAGGAGTATATCTTGAAGAGCAAAATGATGGAAATGTTAAAGCATTTGGATATGTATTAGATAATAAATTTATTTAACTATTTAAATTAGCCTATAGATAGGCTATAGGCTAATTTTTACTTGAATTTAAATATACATATCAAAATAATAAAAAAGGATTAGGGGAAGAATTATGAAAAAAGAAAAAAATAAGATGAGTGTGGTTCAGTTAACAATGATAACTGCAATAAACATGATGGGATCTGGTATAATAATGCTTCCAACTAAACTAGCGGAAGTAGGTACAATGTCTATACTATCATGGTTAGTAACAGGAATTGGATCTATGGCATTAGCTTATGCTTTTGCTCAATGTGGAATGTTTAGTAGAAACTCAGGTGGAATGGGTGGATATGCTGAGTATTCACATGGTAAATCAGGAAGCTTTATGGCAAACTATTCATATGGAATATCTTTAGTAATAGCAAATATAGCAATAGCAATTTCGGCAGTTGGGTATGCATCTGTATTATTTGGAATTGAACTTTCTCCAGTACATGTAGGATTATGGACTATATTTACATTATGGTTAGCCACTGTATTAAACTTTGGTGGTGCAAGTATAACTGGTAAACTTGGTTCATTTACAGTTTGGGGAGTAATAATCCCTGTATTAGTAATTTCTACAGTTGGTTGGTTCTGGTTTAGTGGAGCAGATTATGCAGCTGCTTGGAATCCTAACCATTTCTCATTCTTTGATGGTATAGGTAAATCTATTTCAATAACATTATGGGCATTTTTAGGATTAGAATCAGCTTCAGCTAATATGGATGCAGTTGATAACCCTAAAAAAAATGTTCCAATAGCTTGTTTAGGTGGAACAATAGGTGCAGCAATTATATACATTGTGTCTACAAATGTTATCGCTGGTATCGTACCAAATGCAGACTTATTAAATACAAATGCTCCATTTGGATTAGCTTTTGCAACAATGTTTACTCCAACAATTGGGAAAATTGTAATGGGTATGATGGTAGTATCATGCTTTGGTTCATTACTAGGATGGCAATTTACTATAGCTGGTGTATTTAGAACATCTGCTATTCAAGGATATTTTCCTAAGATATTTGGAAAAGTAACAAAGACTGAAACTCCAATAATTGGTATGATTATAATTACTGTAATGCAATCTTTACTTGCATTAATGACAATTAGTCCAACTCTATCAAAACAATTTGATGTACTTGTTAACCTAGCAGTAGTTACAAATGTTATTCCTTATCTATTATCTATGGGTGCAGTTAATGTGATTTTAAAAACAGAAAATGTGCCAGATAAAAAACGTAAGGTTACAACAGTTATTTCTATAATTGCTTCAGTATATAGTTTATATGCATTATATTCTTCAGGAGTTGAGCCAATGTTCTATGGATCAATAGTAACATTTGCAGGCTGGGTATTATATGGTTTTGTTTCATATAGATTTGACGTGAAGAAGGATTTAGAATTCAAAATGTAAAATTGAAAATTATTATATTAATTTCAAAGGAATTATATTAATATAAATTATTTTTGAAACCTTCACAGGAAATTAATAGTGTAATTTTACATTCTCAATTCTAAATGCTTAACTAGTAAATAGACTGTTCTGATACATAGTAAATATATAAGCTTATTATATGTTTTATAAGCTCATTGATGATAATAATAATTTCCATAAATATATTTAATATATTAGGTAATAAATAAAAAAACTCTATCATAAGGTAGGGTTTTTTTATCTTTAAGTTTATGTAATATATAGGGAAACAAGCTCGAATTTAAATTTATTCAATAACTTTAAAGTATTTTTATACAAAATGTAGTGTTGAATTCTAAGCGATTCAGAGCATGTCTCACTATTTTGGGTATCCAAGTTTTGGAATGGATAATTTTAAAAGTCAACTTGGAACCCTATATAGGGAAACAAGCTCACATTTGAATTTATTCAATAACTTTAAAATATTTTTATGTAAAATGTAGTGTTGAATTTTAAGTAATTCGGAGCATGTCTCACTATTTTGGGTATCCAAGTTTTGGAATGGATAATTTTAAGAGTGAACTTGGAACCCTATATAGGGAAACAAGCATAGGCGTAAAGTTAAGCCTAAAAATTCCAAAATCATAGTGTTAAAAAGCAATAATGAAAAAATTTAAAACGATAGTCTGTGAAAATTTTAAAGAAACTCTAAATCAATTTTCAATGAATAGCTTATTAAATTTTTTATTATTACATAGTGTAGTAATAAATTATTTAAAAATAAAAAAACAATTGACAATATTAAAAATAGAGTATACAATTTGTTTTATACAAAAAATTGAAAAATTAAATAAAAAAATCTTATCAAGAGAGACTGAGGGAATGGCCCGATGAAGTCTCAGCAACCTACCGATTTGGGTGTGGTGCTAATTCCAACAGGATGAAATAAATCCTGAAAGATGAGAGGAAGTATATTAATATAAACGATGAAATCTTCTTCTCATTTTGAGAAGAAGATTTTTTTGTTTTAATTTTATTAAGGGGGTATGAATGATGATTTCGCTTAGAAATATACGAAAAACTTATTTATCAGATAATAACTTAGTAGAGGCGTTAAAAGGTGTAAGCCTTGAAATCGTAGAGGGAGAAATTTGTGGAATAATTGGATTTAGTGGTGCAGGAAAGAGTACACTTGTACGTTGTATGAATTTACTGGAACTACCAACTGAAGGTAAAGTTTTTGTAGATAATCAAGAACTTACAGCACTATCATCAAAAGAATTAAGAGAAGCTAGAAAAAATATAGGTATGATTTTTCAACATTTCAACTTAATGAAATCAAAAACTGTATCTAAAAATATAGCTTATCCATTAAAGGGAAGTGGGCTAAATAAAGAGCAAATTAAGAAAAGGGTATCTGAACTTTTAAACTTAGTTGGTTTGAGTGAAAAAGCTAACAGTTACCCAGCTCAATTAAGTGGGGGACAAAAACAAAGAGTTGCAATAGCAAGAGCACTAGCTAATAGTCCGAAGGTCTTATTATGTGATGAAGCTACATCAGCACTTGACCCACAAACTACTCAATCTATACTTAATTTACTTAAAGATATTAATAAAAAACTTGGATTAACTATAGTTATAATTACCCATGAAATGCATGTAGTAAAGGAGATTTGTGATAATGTTGCAGTTATGGAAAATGGAAATATAGTAGAGCATAGTGATTTAATTAAAATATTTACTAAACCTAAAGCAAAAGTAACAAAAGATTTCATAGCTACAATATTCCAAGAAAATAAAGTCTATGAATTGTTGAAAAAAGAATATGTTATAAAAGACATAAGAAAAGATGAATTATTAGCTAAGATGGTATTTATCGGACAAAATACAGGGCAAGCATTCATCTCTAATATATCAAGAAAATTTAAAATAGATGCAAGTATACTATTTGGAAATATAGAAATAGTACAAAACACACCAATTGGATATTTAGTTGTAAAGTTGAGCGGGCAAATAGAAAATATTTTGAATGTAAAAAAATATCTTAAAGAAAACAATGTAGAGCTGGAGGTAATAAGCGATGGAAAATGTAATAACGAATATACTACCCAATGTAGTTAATTTATATCCAGAGATGATAGATGCATTATTAGATACATTATATATGGTTTCTATATCTGGAATAATATCAACTTTAATAGGCTTCCCAATAGGAGTAACTCTTGTAGTAACTAGAAAAGGAGGTGTTTTACAAAGTAAACTTATAAATAATTTAATAGGAAAAATAATAAATATTTTTAGGTCAATACCATTTATCATTTTATTAGCGGCAATAATGCCTATTACAAAGTTTATAGTTGGAACAACGATAGGAACAAAGGGAGCTGTACTTCCGTTAGTATTTGGGTCAACACCTTTTGTAGCAAGACAAATTGAATCAGTATTATTAGGTATTGATAGTGGAGTTATAGAAGCAGCTCAAGCTATGGGATCAAGTCCATTAGAAATAATATATAGAGTTATGTTACCAGAGGGGCTAGGTGGAATAATACATGCAATTACAATTACAACAGTAAGCTTAATAGGTTTATCAGCAATGGCTGGAACTGTTGGTGGTGGTGGTCTTGGAGATTTTGCAATAAGGTATGGCTATCAATATTTTCAGACAGATGTGATGATAGTTACAGTAATAATACTACTTGTTTTAGTAAATATTGTTCAATGTTTTGGAGACCTATTGCTTAGAAAATTAAATCATTAAATATAAAAGGAGGACTTATTATGAAAAAAATATTCATAGTACTTTTAATATTAATAATAGCTGCATTTAGCTTAGTAGGGTGTAGTGATACATCTAGCGAAGATACAAAAACTGTAAAACTAGGTGTAACAGGAGAAGAACATGAGATATGGGATTTAGTAAAAGAGAAATTAGCAAAAGAAGATATAGATTTAGAAATAATTAGTTTTTCAGATTATACAAAAGTAAATATAGCACTTAATGAAGGTGAAATAGACATAAATGCATTTCAGCACCATGCTTATTTAGAAAACTTTAATAAAGAAAGAAATTTAAATTTAGTATCCATTGGAGATACAGTATTTTCACCTATGGCAATATACCCAGGAAAAGCAAAATCACTTGAAGAAATAAATAAAGGCTCCAAAATAGCTGTACCAAATGATGCAACAAATTTAGGAAGAGCATTAATACTTCTTCAAAGTGCTGGATTGATAACATTAAAAGATGATATAGGTCTTCTGCCAACACTTAAAGATATAGTTAATAATACCAAAAATATTGAAATAATCGAGCTAATAGCAACACAAATACCTAGGTCACTAGAGGATGTAGATCTAGCAGTGATAAATAGTGGTGTAGCAGTAAATGCAAAATTATCTCCTACAAATGATGCACTATTTATAGAAGATTCTAATTTAGAAATTTTAAAACCATATATAAATTTAATAGCAACTAAAGAAGAAAATAAAGATAATGAAGTTTATAAAAAAGTAGTTCAAGCTTATCAGTCAGAAGATATAAAAAAGGCTATAAATAAATTATACAAAGGAGAGTCAATTCCAGCATTTTAGATAATGGGGAACTAGACGAATAGTGGAATACAATGGGAGATTTAAATATAGATAAAATAAAGAATAATATACTAGATGTAATAGAAAATAATAAAAGTGTATATATAAATATAAGTCATAAAATACACAGTAATCCTGAAGTTGGAAATGAAGAATACTTTGCTTGTGAAATGCTAAGTAGTTTATTAAAGGAAAATGGATTTAAAGTAGAAACTAATATTGCAGGACATCCAACAGGATTTATAGCAAAAAAGAAATCAGAAAATAAAAAAGGTCCAATAATAGGGTTTTTAGCGGAGTATGATGCACTACCAGGTCTTGGTCATGCATGTGGTCATAATATAATTGGAACTGCAAGCTGCGCAGCAACAATAGCGTTAGCTACTCAATTAAATTATATTGGAGGAGAAATCAGAGTATATGGATGCCCAGCAGAAGAAGGTGGAGAAAATGGAAGTGCAAAAGGAAGTTTTGTAAAATATAAATTATTTGAAGATGTTGATGCCTGCTTGATGATACATCCATCAAATGAAACATCTATTACAGGTACTAGCTTAGCAGTAGACCCAGTTGATTTTGAATTTACAGGAAAGTCAGCGCATGCAGCAGGGTGTCCAGAAAAAGGAATAAATGCACTAGATGGAGTTATACAACTTTTCAATGGAATAAATGCTTTAAGACAACACTTAACAGATGATGCTAGAATACATGGAATAATAACTCATGGAGGAGATGCTCCAAATATAGTTCCAAATTATGCAAAAGCAAGATTTTATTTAAGAGCCAAAAGTAGAAAAACATTAAATGAAGTAACAAAAAAAGTAGAGAATATAGCTAAGGGAGCAGCTTTAAGTACTGGAACTACTATTAAAATGAAATTTTTTCAAAATAAAGTAGATAACTTCTATGTAAATAATAAATTTAACGATTTATTTGTAGAGGTTATGGAAGAATTAGGTGAATGGGTAAACAAGAATCCAACAAAGGGATTTGGATCAACTGATGCAGGAAATGTAAGCCATGTTGTTCCAACTTTACATTCCCATATAAAAATAGGTCCAAAGAGTTTAGTAGGTCATACTATAGAGTTTTGTGAAGCTGCGTGTTCTAAAGAAGGGGATAAATCTTTGATCATAGGTATAAAAGCACTTTCTTTAGTTGCACTTAATCTTTTGGTAAACAATGAGAAACTTGAGAAGATAAAAGAAGAATTTAAGAATAATAAAAACTTAAAGTAGAACTATTACTATGATAAAAACGCGACAGTTTTGTCGTGTTTTTTTATAGGATTAAATAAAGTGATTAATATTACATATAAAATATAATTAATATTAACTAGATAAGAAAAAAGAAGGTTGATATAATGTTTTTAGAATGTTTATAAAGGAGTTATTAAATGAAATATTATTTAGCACCAATGGAAGGAATTACAGGATACATATATAGAAATTCTTATGAGAAATTTTTTCATAATATTGATAAATACTTTACACCTTTTATCGTTCCAAACACAAGTAGAAGTCTTAAAACTAAAGAATTAAGAGATATTTTGCCTGAAAATAACAATGGGATGAATATAGTGCCTCAAATACTTACTAACGATGCAGAGGGGTTTATTATCACTGCTAGAAAATTACAGCAATTAGGTTATAACGAGGTTAATTTAAATTTAGGATGTCCTGCTGGAACGGTTGTGTCGAAAAATAGAGGCTCAGGGTTTTTAGCCAAAAGAGAAGAGCTTAATATGTTTTTAGATGAGATATTTAAAATAGAGGATATGAAAATTTCTGTAAAAACCAGAATAGGAAAAGATAATCCAGAAGAATTTTATGAGTTAATAAAAATTTATAATAAATATCCTATAGAAGAATTAATCATTCACCCTAGAACACAAAAAGATTTTTATGGAAATAAACCTAATTTAGATGTATTTAAAGATGCATTATCTTTAAGTAGCAATACAGTATGTTATAATGGTGATATTTTCACTGGTGATGATTATAATAAATTAATAAAAGCTTTTCCAGAAGTAAAAACAGTGATGCTAGGAAGAGGTATACTAGCCAACCCAGGGTTAATTAATGAGATAAAAAATAATACTAATATAGATAAAGAAGTATTAAAAGATTTTCATGATGAAATTTTACATAAATACATAGAATTATTTAATGAACATAGGAATGCTCTATTTAGAATGAAAGAACTATGGGGATATATGATTTACATATTTTCAGATAATAAAAAATATGCTAAGAAAATAAAGAAGGCGCAAAATTTAAATGATTATAATTATGCTGTCTCAAGCTTATTTAGAGAGCAGGAAATCATAAAAGGCGCTGGATTATTTAGTAATTAATTTTATATACCAGGATAGTGTAGATTATTTGTAAGGCTCCTTTTTATTATAAAGGTAACATTAAAGAGCATAGGAAAGAAATAAAATGCACCCTTTGTAAAGGACAATGAAAACTATGCTGATTTAAAACTTCAACATAGTTTTTAACTTTATAGGACTTGTTTAAATCCTCTGCCATGAACCTCAGATGTATCTGAAATAGAGATAAAGGCTTTTTCATCTATAGAAGTAACTATGTTTTTAAGTTCAGGCAATTGACTTAGAGGTATAATACAATAAAGAATTCTTCTTTGATCTTTACTGTAAGCTCCTTCACCATAAAGGTAAGTAACTCCTCTATGTAAATTTTTCATTAAAAAATTTGATACTAAATCCTCTTTATTAGTAATAATAAAGACAGACTTTGTTTGGTTTAAGCCTTTAACTACATTATCAAGAACAAAAGCAGTTGTATACATAGCTATTAATGTATATAAAGCACTAGTTAGTCCAAATACAAAAGCACTAATACTAACAATAATTAAATTTATACCAAAAGAAATTTTGCCTATGTTTAAGGTGGTATGTTTTCTTTTAATTAACATAGAAATTATATCAAATCCACCAGTAGATCCATGATGTGCAAATATTAATCCAAAGCCTATTCCATTAAGAACTCCACCATATAAACAGTAAAGTAATGTGTCGGTTATATTTAAAATATTAGATATAGAGCTTGTTAATATTAGTGATAAAGATAATGATAATGTTCCTACCAAAGAATATATAGTGAACTTTTTATCTAATTTTTTAAAGCTTAAAATAAATAAAGGAATATTTAATAAAAGAATTATGTATCCAGCTTGAATTTTAAACAAGTATTGAAATATAAGAGCTACACCAGTGACACCTCCACTTAAAAGTTTAGCATGTATTAAAAACATATTTATCCCAATTGAACTTACAAAACTTCCTAATATGATAAATAATAAATCTATAATATTAGCTTTGTCTAAAACTTTAGTATCCATTTAAATTTTCCTCCTAATTGTAAATGTTGTAATAATTAAGCTAGTAGTGGGGTTAATAAATGTTAAAAAATTCTTATAAATATAAACTTTTAAATATATATTTATGATTAGTCAATTTATATATTATTATGAGTGGAAAATATGATGATTTTGTCCTGTTTTTTATAAAATGAAACCAATATTTTAAGCAATAGTTGTGTTTACAATTGAGCACAGTATTTATATTTTTTATCAACCATTTCTTTAAAATATAGAATATAAGTATTATAAGTATTTTTTAATATATAAGTTATAGGGTTCCAAGTTGACTTTTAAAATTATCCATTCCAAAACTTGGATACCAAAAATAGTGAGACATGCTCTGAATCACTTGAAACTCAGCACTATATTTTGTATAAAAATATTTTAAAGTTATTGAATAAATTTAAATTTGAGCTTATTTCTTACAGAACCAAAAAACGCTTGAAATAAGGTGGGAATATAAAATTTATAGTATATATTAAGTGAAATTTAAAGAAAGTTAATATTATACACAATATGTTAATAATATACTTATATTTTTATGATAATATATATTATAAAATTTATTAAAATATAAAATTATTGAAGGGAACTTAAGAGGAAAGAGAAATGAAATATCGTGAAAATATTAAAAATTCAAAAAGAATAGTTATAAAAATTGGAACATCAACTTTAACTTATGATAATGGAAATATAAATTTAAGAAGAATTGAAAAGATAGCCATGTCAATATCAGATTTAATAAATAGTGGGAGAGAAGTAATCCTTGTAACATCTGGATCAATAGGTGTTGGCGTAAGTAAGATGAACTTAAAGGAAAGACCTAAAACTATTAGAGAAAAGCAGGCAGCAGCATCTGTTGGACAAGTAGCCCTTATGAATATTTATAGCAAACTATTTGGAGAGTATGGATATTCAGTAGGTCAAATACTTTTAACAAGGGATATTATAGAATGTGAAAGAAGTAGAAATAATGTTGTAAATACTTTTGAAACTTTGTTAGAAAGTAGAATAATTCCAATAGTAAATGAAAATGATAGTGTGTCTATAGATGAGATTGAAAATGTATCTAGATTTGGAGATAATGATAATTTAGCAGCAATAGTGTCTACTATTGTAGATGCTAATCTTCTTATAATACTATCAGATATTGATGGATTTTATGATTCTAATCCAAGAACAAATAAAGATGCAAAACTTATAAAGGAAGTAAAATCTATAACTAAAGAAGTGCAAAGTTTTGCAGAAGGTGCGGGAAGTAATTTAGGTACAGGTGGTATGGAAACTAAAATACATGCAGCAAAAATTGTAACTGATAATAGTACCAATATGGTATTAGCAAATGGAAAAGACCCAGGTATACTTATTGATATATTAAATGGGGAAGATGTAGGGACTTTATTTTTAGGAAAAGAAAAATAGACAAGATGTAAAGGGAGAATTTTTATATGGAAGAGTTAATTTTAAAAGGTAAAAAAGCAAAAGAAGCTTCGTACATATTATCAAATATTTCAACAAATAAAAAAAATGAAGCATTAAATGAAATGTCAAAAGCATTATTAGAAAATGTTAGTGAAATAATATCAGCAAATAAAATTGACATAGAAAATGCAAAAAGTAAGGGAACATCAGAAGCAATGCTAGATAGATTGCTTTTAAATGAAGATAGAATTAAAGGAATGAGTAAAGGTTTAAAGCAAGTAGCAAGTCTAGAAGATCCAGTAGGAGAAGTAAGTTCTATAATAACTAGACCAAATGGATTACAAATAGGTAAGAAAAGAGTTCCACTTGGTGTGATAGGAATAATATACGAAGCAAGGCCAAATGTAACTTGTGATGCAGTAGGATTATGTATAAAATCAGGTAATGTAACAATATTAAGAGGTGGTAGTGAGGCTATAAATTCTAATAAAAAAATCATACAAGCATTAAAAAAAGCATTAGAAAAAACTCAGTTGCCAACAGAATGTATTCAATTGATAGAAGATACAAGCAGAGAAACTGTTAAAAGTATGATGAAATTAAATGAATATATAGATGTGTTGATACCAAGAGGGGGAGCAGGATTAATAAAGTCAGTGGTAGAAAATGCAACAGTACCAGTAATAGAGACAGGAACAGGAAATTGCCATGTTTATGTTGATGAAAATAGTGACTTAGAAATGGCAAAAGAAATAGTTATAAATGCAAAAACTAGTAGACCAGCAGTTTGTAATGCTGAAGAAAAGTTGCTTGTTCATGAAAATATAGCAAAAGAGTTTATTTCAGTAATAGTAGAAGAATTAAGAAAAAGAAAAGTAGAAGTTAGAGGAGATGAAAAATCTATAGCAGTAGTAAATGATATAATACAAGCTAATGAAGATGATTATTATAAAGAGTATCTAGATTATATAATTTGTATAAAGATAGTGAAAAACATAGATGAAGCTATAAGTCACATAAACAAATATGGATCAGGACATTCTGAGGTTATAGTAACAAATGATTACCAAAATACTCAAAAATTTCATCAGCAAGTAGATGCAGCGGCAGTTTATGTAAATGCATCTACTAGATTCACTGATGGAGAGGAATTTGGGTTTGGGGCAGAAATAGGTATAAGCACTCAAAAGTTACATGCAAGAGGACCGATGGGGCTTAAAGAACTCACTACTAATAAGTATATAATATTTGGAAATGGTCAAATAAGATAATATTTATAATTAAAATTAAATTGACTTTTCTAACAGTATTGTATTGTGAAAGCAATATTGATATAATAAAATAAGCAAAGTTTATATAGACTTGCTTTGATTGTTATAATTTGATTGTTATAAATTGTAAGTTGATTTTATATTTAAACTAAAAATAACTAATTTCATTTATATCTTAAATATTTTTTAATAGGAGAAGAGAGATATGAAAGAATTTAGTATTAACACAAATGTTTATTTTGGAGAAGGTTCTTTAGATAGACTAAATGAAATTAAAAATAAGAAAGTATTAATTGTATGTGATAAGTTCATGGAAACTTCAGGGACAGCTGCAAAAATACAAGGAAAACTTGATAATTGCGAAGTAGCTATATATAGTGATATTGTACCTGATCCATCTTTAGAGGTTGTTGCTGCTGGTATTCAAAAGTTACAAAGCTGTAATGCACAAGTTCTTATAGCTCTTGGTGGAGGATCATCAATTGACGGAGCTAAGGCTATTAGAGAATATGCAAAAAAAGTTACTGGAGGGGTTTGCTCAATAGAAGAATTCTATGCTATACCTACTACAAGTGGTACAGGCTCAGAAGTAACAGAGTATGCAGTAATTACGAATAAACAAGAAGGATTAAAATACGCACTTGCAGATAAATCTCTTCTTGCAGATTATGCTATACTTGATCCAGAACTAGTAAAAACTGTACCTAAAGCTATAACTGCTGATACAGGAATGGATGTAATTACACATGCTATAGAGGCGTATGTTGCAAATGATGCTACTGATTTTTCAGATGCACTTGCAGAAAAAGCTTTAACTTTAGCTTTCAGATTTTTACCACAAGCTTATCTTGATGGAAATGATATAGTAGCAAGAGAAAAACTTCATAATGCATCATGCCTTGCAGGTATGGCTTTTAATGCAGCTGGACTTGGAATTACTCATAGTTTAGCTCATGCTTTAGGTGGAAAATTACATATTTCTCATGGAAGAAGTAATGCAATGATACTTCCTCATGTTATTGAATATAATGCTAATTTAAATAAAGATACTTTTAAAGTTGAATATAGTATAGCAGCTAAAAAATATCAAAGACTTGCAAAATTATTGAAACTACATGCACCAAATGTACATATTGGCGTTAATAATTTAATTAAAAGTATTGTAGAACTTCAAAATACATTAATGATTCCCAAAACATTAAAAGAGCAAGGTACTGATATGAATTTAGCTCAAACATTAAAAGAAGAAATTGTTAATGCAGCTCTTAAGGATATTTGTACAACAGCAAATCCTAGAGAAACAACAAGTGAAGAGTTATTAATGGTTTTAGATAAAATTTTTGAATAAAATATCGTTTTTTAAACCACTCATTAATGAGTGGTTTTTTTATCTGTTTTGCAAAATGTGAAAAATTTAGTTAAAATAAAATATAATTAAAAAATAATGATAAAAAATGTATTCAATTTAAGAAAATTAAATTTAGATTTTAAAACATATGTATTTAAACAACTAAAACTATTAACTTTTAACTAAAATAAGCTTTAAACTAAAGCGATATGTTAATTAGAAGTAAAATTAAATTTGAAATTATATAATGACTTTAACATATTTTAATAGATAAAAGTCTATTGTGAATTCTTAATTTTGACGGCAAAATATGTGATGAAAATAGATTTTATTTTAAAAATACAAATAAGCGTTTATAGGATTCCAAGGCTATTTTAAAAATTGTCCATTCCAAAACTTGGATACCTAAATAGTGCTAGATGATCCAAATCACTTACAATTCAACACTTTATCTTGTATGAAAATATTTTAAGATTATTGAATAAATTTGAGCTTGTTTTCCTATAACATACTGAGTATCTTAATTTTTAAATGGATTAAAAGTAAATATGTAAATTAAAAATGCCATATATAGGAAACAAATGGAAGGAGTTTCTTCTTTACAGTTATGTTGAGAATAAGTAATATTATTTATAAGGAGAATGCTATCCTTTTATAATTTCTATTATTTTAAATTATATTTTAAGGTTTGACATTGTCCATTAATTATTTATAGGGTTCCAAGTTGACTTTTAAAATTATCCATTCCAAAACTTGGATACCTAAAATAGTGAGACATGCTCTGAATCACTTAGAATTCAACACTACATTTTGTATGAAAATATTTTAAAGTTGTTGAATAAATTTAAATTGGAGCTTGTTTCCCTATAGAACTACCAAACTATATTTATAATAGATATACATAATTAAGTATTTATAATTCTCATCAAAAGCATATTCTTATCATCAAGAAATCTGTGTATTTAAAAATTCAATTCTATTAAAAAATTTTTTATTATATGAATTAAGTTTTTAAAACCATAGTCATCCTTATAATTTTTGGTAACATCATAATTTTAAAATTCATCTAAATTACTTATTATTAAAAGAAATTTGTCTTATAATTATAAGTTTATTAGCTGTAAGTAGTTGTATTAAACACATAACAAAAATAGAAAGTTTTAAATAAAGATTATAGAGAAATTACTTAGGTATTTTAATAAATATAAGTTTAGGACGAATATTTTGAAAATTACAAAGAGTTCTTATCTCTGTTAAATAAATTTAAAATATTAATAAACATTGTAAATATAAAATTAATTTTCTTAAATAATAAGGATTCCTCTATTAATTTGTAATTTGGATTGTTAAATATTAGACATTTAGTTGAGGAAATTCTTTTTGATAAAGTTTTCAAAGTCTTAAAGTCTATCAAGTTTAGATTTTAAAAAGGCTAAAAATATTATAAAAAAGGTGGTCTTAGTATGGGAGAAGAATTATATTCAATAGGAAAAGTTGGAGAAATATGTCAAATAACTACTAAAGCATTAAGATATTATGACAAAATGGGAATATTATCTCCAGATAAAGTAGCCAATGAAAGTGGCTATAGATACTATAGCAAGAAAAATTTATTAGCTGTACCTATGATAAAGTATTATAAACAAAGTGGATTTAAACTTGAGGAAATGAGAGAGTTTTTAAAAGGGACAACCTATGACTTCTTTGATAAAAGGTTTAGAAAAAAAATTGATGAATTAGATGAACTTGAGAAAGAGATAAATTTAAAAAAAAGATCAGTTAAAGATTGGCATGATTTAATAGTTGAGGCACAGATGGTAATTGAAAATAATGCTTGTGATGTGGCTGTAAAATACATAGATAGTCGTACTTTAACTTTTTTAAATCAAGGTTTTAAATACGATTATATGGATTCAATAATAAATATAGAATTTAACAATTATATAGATGATATGAATAATGCAGTAACAGGACCTGTAATTATATGTTTCCCATCATTTAAAAATAAAATTAATGGGAAGTGCAATAATATACGAATAATGCAACAGACAATTTTAAAGTGTAAAGAGGAAGTAAGTGTAGAATTTGGTGGCTGGATGGCTGTTGCTTGCTATCATATAGGAGCTCATGAAACAATTAATGAAACCTATATGAAAATGCAAGAGTGGGCGAAAAATCATAATTATATATGCTGCGAAGAATCCTATGAAAGATATGTAACAGATTATTGGACAACCAAAAACACAGATAAATTTGTAACAGAAATTTTAATTAAAATTAAGAGAAAAATTTAGTTTTAGCATGTTGAAAACGTTGACCCTAGGGGAAGGTATAGAAGGGGATTGAGAGTGAACATATAAAAATTCATAATATTATTAAATGAAAAAATTTATTTATTTTTAAAATTAAATTGAATTAATGATATATTTATTGTTTTCTACAAAAGAAAATTATGGTTATAGTTATCATGTTAAAAACTGATATAGCTGACATTGTGAATGTTTTATAATTGTTTATTAATTTGGAAGTGAAGTTAAATTAATAATATTTTTAATTTTGTTTAAATGTTTTTAATAATTATATATTGACTTTACCCCAAAGGGAAAGGACTATAATTTATTTGAGAATAAAATACTTACAAGGTATGAAATGAAAAGTTGTTTGAGAGTTTAAAAATAAAATGTCCAAAATTATAACAATCACAAAAATATTAATCTATTAAGGTTAAGTTTGAAAGAGTATATATTTTATTAATTATATAAAATTTATTATTTATTGAAAGGAGTTTTATTTTATGTATGAAGTTTCAAAAGCAGTAAGTGTAGAAGCAATTGCTGCAAAAAAGAAATTATCAAGTAATTTCTTTAAAAAGGGTGTATCCCTAGCTTTATTTTCAGGACTTGCCTATGGATTATACACTGCATTTCTAACGATGGGTATGACTAAAGGAGTTTGGGGGGACTGGTATGGTGTTAATACAGCAGGCTTATCAGCATTTGTTGTAGCATACTTACTTGCAGCACTTGGTAATGCGATAAATGATACGTGCAGTGCTATCTGGGCCCTTTCATATGCCGTAGTTAAAGGTAAATTTGGCGATTTTTTAAGATGTATTAATACAAGACCGGGACGTGTTATGATAATAGCTGCTCTTATTGGAGGACCAATAGCTGGTACTTCGTATGTTATAGCTCTTCAAATGGCCGGTTCGATAGTTGTTCCAATATCAGCTCTTTGTCCTGCTATTGCTGCTATATTAGGTAAAGTTTTATATAAACAGGAATTAAATAAACGTATGGCTTTTGGTATTGCAGTCTGTGTGTGTGCTAGTTTTTTAATTGGTAGTACAGGCTTTAGTGGCGGTGCTTCAAAAAATACTATTATTGGTATTTCAATAGCAATAATTGCAGCTCTAGGATGGGGATTTGAAGGTTGTGTAGCTGGATATGGTACAGCTATGATTGATCCTGAAATTGGAATTTGCATTCGTCAAGTAACATCAGGTATAGCAAATCTATTTATCTTAGTTCCAATCTTTGGAGTACTTGCTGGTGGAATAAATATTTCTGCAGATCTTGCTGTACAAGCATTCACAAGTGGACCTGCAATGATATGGTTTGCTTTAAGTGGTCTCTTATCATTCATGACATTTATGACATGGTATGCTGCAAACAGTAAGTGTGGAGCAGGACTTGGTACTGCATGTAATGGTACATATTCATTCTTTGGACCGTTATTCTGCTTATTAGTACTAGGAGTATACGGTGGAATGGATGGATGGTCATTACCTTCAGTTGCTTGGGTTGGAGCTGTAATAATGATGTTTGGTATACTTACAATATCTATGAATCCACTTGATTTATTTAGAAGAAAAAAAGAGGAGGTTTAATATAGATGAAACCACTTAACTATGCAATCTTAAAATACTTTACTAAAGTTGAAGAAGCTTGTGCTGATGATGTTATAGATGCATTAAAAGGCGAGTATGGAAATTTTAAGGCGTTTAATAAAAAATCTATAATTAATGCTTTAATGACAGCTGAAGCCAATGGACTTGTTGAAGAAACAAGAATTGATTTAGACAAAAATAAAGAGTTAAGAGTTTATTATCATGCACATGAAGAAGGGGCTGCTACAATTAATAAATTTATTAAAGATTAATTTTTAGCATTAACAAAAGTTAAATGATTTAGAAATCTCTTAAATTTATAGTTAAGTAATTATTTTAGTAAATATTATTTAAAAAATTATTCTTAATTACATATTTTAGAATAAAATTATTAGAAAATTTTTACTATAAAAAATATTATTACTTTTTATAAAAAGGTAAGAAATCTAATAAACATATACAACAAACCAAAAAATACATATAAACATAAAAAAACATATAAAAGTTGTGTGATTTAGCGGAAAATGTACAAGCTAAAATCAAGAAGGAGGACTTATCAATGAGATATTATGGAAATGAGGCATTAGGTCTTGTAGAAACAATAGGGTTAGTTCCTGCACTTCATGCTGCAGACCAAATGCTTAAAGCAGCAAATGTTGAGCTGATTTCATATGAAAATATTGGATCTACTCTTGTAACAATCATGGTAAAAGGTGATGTTGGAGCAGTAAAATCTGCAGTAGAAGCAGGTGCTAAAGCAGCAGCATCAATTGGAACTTTAACAGCACACAATGTTATGCCACGTCCTATCAGACCAGTTGGCGATATTGTTTCAGTACACGATATTGATTTATAAGATATAGAAAGGAAATGATATACATATGGCTAGATATGAAGCTTTAGGGCTAGTTGAGACTTTTGGTTTAGTTTTTGCTTTAGAAGCAGCAGATGCAATGTGTAAAGCATCCAATGTTGAACTTGAAGGATATGCAAATGTTGCATCAGGTTATATAACTGTATTAGTTCGTGGGGACGTTGGAGCTTGTAAAGCAGCAGTAGATGCTGGTGTTGCAGCAGTTGAAGCAATGGAAGGTGCAAATCTTTATAGTTCAATGGTTATTCCAAGACCACACCAAGATATTGAAAAAATAATAAAACGTTATGAGCTTGTAAATCTTATAGCTGAGTAAAAGTAAAATTTTTTCTAAGGAGAGGGGGGGAGAAAATGAATATTATAGATAATGATTTACTCTCCATTCAAGAAGCGAGAATTCTTGTTGAAAATGCTTATGAGGCACAAAAAAAATTAGCGACTTTCCCACAAGAAAAACTTGATGAGATAGTTGAACGTATGGCTGAAGAAGTTGAAAAACATTTAAAGGAACTTGCAAAAATGTCTAATGAAGAAACTGAATATGGAAAGTGGGAAGATAAATATATTAAAAATCGCTTTGTATGTAAGTATCTAAAAAATAGACTTAAAGGCATGAATTGTGTAGGGGTAATTAATAAAGATAAAGAAAATAGCACAATGGATGTTGGAGTTCCAATGGGGGTTATTATAGCCTTTTGTCCAGCTACAAGTCCTGTTTCTACAACAATATATAAAGCGTTAATTGCAATTAAATCAGGGAATGCAATTATATTCTCGCCTCATCCAAGAGCTAAGAATACAATTTTTAAAGTAGTTGATATTTTAATCCGAGCTGCAGAAGGTGTAGGACTTCCAGAAGGTGCTCTTGCATACTTACATACAGTAATGAAAAGTGGTTCATTAGAACTTATGAATCATAAAAGTGCTTCACTTATAATGAATACTGGTGTTCCAGAAATGCTTGATGAAGCCTATAAATCTGGCAAACCAGTAATCTATGGTGGCAATGGTAATGGTCCAGCTTTTATAGAGCGTACTGCTGATATAGAGCAGGCTGTTAAAGATATTATTGTTAGTAAAAACTTCGATTATGGAGTTGTATCTGCTGCAGAGCAATCAATTGTTGTAGATAGTTGTATTGCAAGTGAAGTTAAGAATGAGCTTCAAAAAAATGGTGGATATTTTATGACAGAAGAGGAAGCTGAAAGGTTGGGAGCAATATTCTTTTATAAAGATGGAAGTCTTGACCTAGAGATGGTTGGTAAATCACCACAGTTTTTAGCTAAAAAAGCTGGCTTCACTGTTCCAGAAGATGTGAGGGTACTTATTTGTAAACAAAAATTTGTTTCTCAAAGTAACCCTTATTCAAGAGAAAAACTTTGTCCAGTATTAGCTTTTTATATAGAAGATGACTGGATGCATGCTTGTGAAAAATGTATAGAGTTATTGTTGAGTGAACGACATGGACATACGCTCGTTATACATTCCAAGGATGAAGAAGTTATTCATCAATTTGCATTGAAGAAACCAGTTGGTAGAGTGCTTGTTAATACTTCAGGAACTTTCGGAAGTATGGGAGCTACTACAAATTTATTTCCTTCAATGACTTTAGGAAGTGGGTCTGCAGGTCAAGGAATGACTTCAGATAATGTTTCACCTATGAATTTGATATATGTACGTAAAATTGGATATGGGGTTCGTAAAGTAGATGAAATTGTTAATACAGTAGAGGTTAAAGAGAATTCTTCATATGCAGTTTTAAATAATAATTCAAATGAAAGTGATAACTTCAAATTATTAGAAAGTGTTTTGAAAAAAATTCTAGCTGAATTAAAATAAAAAATATATTTAATATTTAAATAGATTAAAGAATGTGAGGTAATAAAGTGGATATTCGTGAGTTTACAAATAAATTTATGGAAGCTACAAAAAACATGTCTGATGAAGAACGTGCTGGTTTAATGGAAATGTTTAAGAAAGTTTCTAATGATATAACAAAAGAAGAAACAACAACTAATGTTGTATGTGACAATAATGGTGAAATTCCAGATGGAATGACAGAACGTTTAGTTAAATTAAAAGAAAACTATTTAAAGCATGTACCATCAATAACAGTTCACCGTGCAAGAGCTATAACTAAAATGGTAAAAGAAAACCCTGGAATGCCTAAGGCAATTTTACGTGGTAAGTGTTTTAAATATTGTTGTGAAACTGCACCATTAGTAATTCAAGATCA
This sequence comes from Clostridium sp. CTA-19, assembly GCF_054767855.1. Classification (NCBI taxonomy): domain Bacteria; kingdom Bacillati; phylum Bacillota; class Clostridia; order Eubacteriales; family Clostridiaceae; genus Clostridium; species Clostridium sp. CTA-19. Next base: position 50,118 of record NZ_BAAABH010000009.1, read on the forward strand.
TGAGCTTATAGTTGGAGCACCAAACGGAAAGCCTCGTGCTGGAGCATTCTCTCCTGAGATATCTTGGAGATGGTTAGAAGAAGAGATAGATACAATAGGAACTCGTGCACAAGATCCATTCTATTTAGCTGAAGAAGATAAAAAAGTATTACGTGAAGAAATATTTCCATTCTGGAATGGAAAATCAGTTGATGAATATTGTGAAAGCCAATATCGTGAAGCTGGAGTATGGGAACTTTCAGGAGAATCTTTTGTTTCAGATTGTTCATATCACGCATTAAATGGAGGAGGAGACTCTAACCCAGGATATGACGTTATATTAATGAAAAAGGGTATGCTTGACATAATAAAAGAAGCAGAAGAAAAATTAACAGGACTTAGCTACGAAGTACCAGAAGATATAGAGAAAATTTACTTCTACAAATCATTAATAGATACTGCAGAAGGGGTTATGATATATGCTAAACGTATGTCAGAGTATGCTGCACAGTTAGCTGCAAAAGAAACTAACCCTAAGCGTAAAGCTGAACTTTTAAAAATATCTGAAGTAAATGCAAAAGTTCCAGCTCACAAACCAACTAATTACTGGGAAGCAATACAAGCAGTTTGGACTATAGAATCACTACTTGTAGTTGAAGAAAACCAAACAGGTATGTCTATAGGACGTGTTGACCAATATATGTATGAATTCTACAAAAACGATATAGAATCAGGACGTATGAATGATTTTGAGGCATTTGAATTATCAGGTTGTATGCTTATAAAAATGTCTGAAATGATGTGGCTAACAAGCGAAGGTGCATCTAAATTCTTTGCAGGTTACCAACCATTCGTTAACATGTGTTTAGGTGGAGTTACAAGAGAAGGTCGTGACGCTACAAACGAGTTAACATATCTTTTAATGGATGCAGTTCGTCACGTTAAAATATATCAACCAACTTTAGCTTGTCGTATACATAAAGCATCACCACACAAATATCTTAAGAAGATTGTTGAAGTTATTCGTGCAGGTATGGGATTCCCAGCATGTCACTTCGATGATGTTCATATAAAAATGATGTTAGCAAAAGGAGTTTCTATAGAAGATGCAAGAGATTACTGTTTAATGGGATGCGTAGAGCCTCAAAAATCAGGAAGATTATATCAATGGACTTCTACAGGATATACTCAATGGCCAATATGTATAGAACTTGTTCTTAATCATGGTGTACCACTATGGTATGGTAAACAAGTATGTCCAGATATGGGAGATTTAAATAACTTCAAAACTTATGAGCAATTTGAAGCAGCTGTTAAAGAGCAAATTAAATATATTACTAAATGGACAAGTGTTGCTACAGTAATTTCTCAACGTGTTCACAGAGATCTTGCACCAAAACCACTTATGTCTATGATGTATGAAGGATGTATGGAAAATGGTAGAGGTGTAGAAGCAGGCGGAGCTATGTACAACTTTGGACCAGGAGTTGTATGGAGTGGTTTAGCTACTTATGCAGATTCTATGGCAGCTATAAAGAAATTAGTATTTGAAGAAAAAAAATATACTTTACAAGAAATGAACGAAGCATTAAAATGTGATTTCGTTGGATATGAAAGATTAAGAAAAGATTGTTTAGAAGCACCTAAATACGGTAATGATGATGACTACGCAGATTATATTGCTGCTGACCTAATCAACTTTACTGAACAAGAGCATCGTAAATATAAAACATTATATTCAGTGCTTAGCCACGGTACTTTATCAATCTCAAATAATACTCCATTTGGACAAATGACTGGAGCTACTGCAAATGGACGTAGAGCATGGATGCCATTATCAGATGGTATAAGTCCATCACAAGGAGCAGATTATAAAGGACCTACTGCTATAATAAAATCTGTTTCTAAAATGTCTTGTGAAGATATGAACATAGGAATGGTTCATAACTTCAAGTTAATATCTGGTCTTTTAGATACAAAAGAAGGAGAGCAAGGAATAATAACATTATTACGTAGTGCGTGTGCTCTTCAACTTGGAGAAATGCAGTTTAACTACTTAGATAACCAAACTTTAATAGAGGCACAAAAACACCCAGAGCAATATCGTGACTTAATCGTTCGTGTTGCTGGATATAGTGCATTCTTTGTTGAGTTATGTAAAGATGTTCAAGATGAAATAATCAGTAGAACTATGCTTACACATTTCTAATAAAACTTAAAGTTTAAAAATAGAAACTAGTTAGATTAGATTTTATAAAGTCTGTAATCTACAGAATTATTCTGTAGATTATAGATTTCAATTAAGACATATATTAAAAATCAAAGTAAATGAAACTGGAGAATGAAGAATATGAGTAATGGAAAATTAGGTGTAATTGAACGTAAAGCGACGATTTTTAATATACAAAAATATAATATGTATGATGGAGATGGAATAAGAACTCTAGTATTTTTTCAAGGGTGCCCACTTCGCTGTAAATGGTGTGCAAATCCTGAAGGAATGATAAAAAAACATAGAGTTATGTTTAAAAGTAATTTATGTGTTAATTGTGGAGCTTGCGTTTCTGCTTGCCCTGTTGGAATACATAGCATCTCTAATGAAACTTTAAAGCATGAAGTTAATCGTGATATTGACTGTATCGGATGTGGTAAATGTAAGAGTGCTTGTCTTAAATCTGCAATATCAATAGTTGGAGAAGTAAAAACTATTTCTGAACTTTTAGAAATTGTAGAAGAAGATAGAACTTTTTATGAAATGTCTGGTGGTGGAGTTACATTAGGTGGTGGTGAAGTTTTAATGCAGCCTGAAGCAGCATGTAGTTTACTTATGGCATGTAAGCAAGAAGGCATAAACACTGCAATTGAAACTTGTGGTTATGCAAAACTAGAATCAGTACTTAAGGCTGCTGAATTCACAGATTTATTCCTATTTGACATTAAACATATTGATTCTGAGAGACACTTTCAGTTAACAGGTGTGAGAAATGAACAGATTTTAGAAAATCTTAAAGAACTTCTTCGTCGCAAATACAATGTAAAAATTCGTATGCCTTTATTAAAAGGTGTAAATGATTCTCAAGAAGATATTGAAAAAGTTATGGAACTTTTAGAACCATATAAAGATTATAAGAATTTTAGAGGAGTTGATTTACTTCCGTATCATAAAATGGGGGTAAATAAATACAACCAACTAGGAATTGAATATCCTATAAAGGATGACCCAAGTTTGAAAAGTGAAGATTTAGATAGAATAGAAGGATGGATTAAAAAATACGATTTACCTGTAGAAGTAATCCGCCATTAATTTAAATAGATAATAAGATGGGAGGTAAGGTTTATGGAAAATTCACTTGATAGAAATATACAGCGTATTATACAAGAGTCAGTTCCAGGAAAACAGATTACCATAGCTCATGTTATTGCATCACCTATGACTGATATATATGACCGTCTAGGGATTGATGAAAAAGGAGCAATAGGTATTTTAACCCTTTCTCCATATGAAAGTGCCATAATTGCAGCAGATGTTGCCACAAAAGTTGCAGATGTTAAAATTGGATTCCTTGATCGTTTTACAGGTTCAGTTGTAATAAATGGAGATGTTCAAAGTGTTGAAACAGCACTTGAGGCAGTGAATAATACATTAAGAGATATGCTTGGATTTACTCCAGCTATTATTACAAGAACATGAAGAAAAAGCGCATAATGGTAATTGGTCCTTCAAGATGTGGAAAAACTACATTAATTAATGCATTGAATGATTATGAAGGTCCTTTAAGACGAACACAGGATTTGCTTTATGGCAAAAATACCATTGATGTTCCAGGAGCTTATGTAGAAAATGCATGGATGTACAAGCATATAATTGCAACAGCTCAAGATGCATCTCATGTGCTTATGTTGATTGATCAATCTAATTGTACTGAAATGTATTCCCCTGGATTTGCAAAGTGTTTTAGATGTCCAGTAATTGGGGTTATAACAAAATGTGACTTATCATCTGAAAATGAAGAGAAATGTTTGCAACAGTTAAAGGATATAGGTATATCAGAGCCGTATTTTCATATTAGTTTTCCTATGGGAACAGGAATTGATGCTTTAAAGAAGTATTTATTTGAAAAAGGTGAGGAGTAAAGGTCAATGATGAAATTTATTACTGAAGAGTATTTAAGAGATTTATACAGAAAAGAACCTTTTAATACCTACAATTTACAACAGGGACAGCGCCTTACACCTGGAGCAGCTCAATATTTGTCTGATAAGAGAATAGAAATAAATGATAAGGCTTTAAAAGTAAAGAAGAAAGTTTCTCAAAACAAACAGACTGAAAGTAAACAGACTGAAAGTAAACAGACTGAAAGTAAACAGACTGAAATAGTAAAGCAAGTGAGAAACAGTGATCTGAATTTAAAGAAGAAGCTTTGTTACAAGTTGAAATCTATAGAGGCAATATTTCTTGTTACTGGTAGTGAAATATTAAGAGAAGATATTTTTTTAGCACAAAACATTATAATCTTGGGCAGGAAAATATCAAATATTAGAAATGTTGTGAATGGAAAAGGTACTCTTGAGACTATTAGTTGTAAAGCGTGCAGTGGAATGAATTCATCAAATTTCATAACTGAGCTTGATGATTGTTTTGAAATAACAGAATTTCATATGCAGCTTAAAAAAAGCAATGTGATTTTGAAAATGCACACACTTCGTTGTGCTTTACAGGAATTGCAGTTTGAGATAGTTGAGATATACAACAATGATGATGATTTAAAAAATAAAATTATAGAGAATTTTAATTCAATAATTAATTCGCTATCTCAGTTGATTTGTTCGGCAGTAGGAGGAAAAGAATGTCAGAGAAAAGAATAAACTTCGAACGTTGTGATGATTTTGTTAGAAAGTTTGAAGAAGTTATAGAAAAACCAATTGTTAATGAATCTTCGGTTTATTATACAGGAGTAGACTTAGGTACCGCTTGTGTGGTGTTAGCGGTTTTAGATGAAAATTATGAGCCTGTTGCAGGTGCATATAGATATGCAGATGTAGTTCGTGACGGTATGGTTGTTGACTATATTGGGGCAGTAAAAATTGTCAGAGAACTTAAGCAGGAAATCGAAGAAAAATTAAATACTGAGCTTCTTTATGCAGCTGCTGCAATTCCACCTGGAACAGATTCTTTAGATTCTGGAGCAATCAAAAATGTAGTTCAGGCTGCAGGATTTGAATTGACATGTCTTTTAGATGAGCCTACTGCTGCAAATGCTGTACTTAAAATTGAAAATGGTGCCGTTGTAGATATCGGTGGTGGAACAACTGGAATATCAGTTTTAAAAGATGGAAAAGTTGTTTATGTTGTTGATGAACCTACAGGGGGAACTCATTTTTCATTAGTTATTTCAGGGGCATATAAAATGCCATTTAAAGAAGCAGATAAATTTAAAAGAGATAATAAAAATCATAAAGAAATTTTACCATTACTAAGACCAGTAGTTGAAAAGGTAGCATCAATTATTAATCATAATATTAAGGATTATGATGTTAATGAAATTTCTTTAGTAGGTGGTACCTGTTGTTTGACAGGAATTGAAGAGATTATAGATAAAAATACTGGAGTATATACTCATAAGCCTAAAAATCCTATGTTTGTTACGCCACTTGGGATAGCATTAAGTTGTACACAAGATATTATTGAATAATAAGGGGAGTGTTTAAAAGTGGATTTTAGAATTATAAAATCACCTTCCAATAGCACTAAAGATATTCTTAAAAGACGAATGAGTGGAATTTGTAAAACAGAGCTAGATAGTGTTGATGCAATAGGACTTGTTCAAGGTAAACTTATTGATATGATTTATGTCGCAGATGTTGCTGAGAAAGCTGTTGGCGTTACCGTTGAAGATATAAGGGGTACATGTCCACAACACATGGTTTTACTTGGTATTTTTGGTGACACATCATCAGTTGAAGCTGCAATGAAGGAGATTCAACTGAAAATGAAAGAGGGAAAATAATATGATAATAGCAAGACTTATTGATAATGTATGGGCTACTAGAAAAGCAGATTCACTTAGTGGACTCAAATTTATGCTTGCTGAAGAAATTAGTGGAACCAATGAAGGCCGTAGATTTGTCGTTGTTGACATTATCAGTGCAGGCATTGGGGATAGGGTTATAGTTAGTACTGGATCAGCTGCACGTAGAATGCTAGGTGATGATAATATTCCAGTAGATGCAGTTGTAGTTGGAATAGTTGATAGTGATTGTAATTTAGATTAGAGCACAATCTTTTTTAAAATAATTAAAGGTTTTTAGGATTGGTATATATACTAAGATTATTTGAAAGGATGTGAAAATATGAAAAAATTAATCTGTGCAAAAGATATTGAGGAGTTAATAGTAAGTGGAAAAAAAGCTTTCTATATAGATGGTAGTGAGATAATCACACCATCAGCTAAAGAACTTGCAATAAATAATCAAATAGAATTCACTACAGAAGTTTCTAAGCCTAAAGCACAGCAATTAGAAGTAAAAAAAGCTCCAAGTATAGAAGGCATGGACAGTGAGATGTTACTTAACTTTTTTAGAGCTTTAATGGACAAAGGTCTTTTACAAGAATTACTTGAATGCTTAAAGCCAAAGAACCTTTTGTTTGATGCTGAATGTGACCCTAGCGGACTTAAGGTTGTTAGAGGAAATACAGTAAAAATGGATGTATTTGACACTGGGGATTCAAATGTAAGAGCTTATTTTCAAGAGTTAGTAAGTAAAAAAGAATCAAAAATGAGTGCTGGATTTTTAGTTATTGAAAACTCAAAGTTTGATTGGGAATTAACTTACGAGGAAATTGATTATGTTATAGAGGGAACTTTAACAGTTGAAATCAATGGAAAAACATATACAGCTTATCCTGGAGATGTACTATTCGTACCATCAGGTTCTAAAGTAGTTTGGGGTTCACCGGACAAAGCTAGAGTGTTTTATACAACATATCCAGCAAACTGGGCTGATCTTTTATAGAAGACTAGGAGGATAAACCTATGCAAGCACTTGGTTTTATAGAAACAAGAGGTTTACTTACAGCTATTGAGGCTGCTGATACAATGGCAAAATCGGCAGATGTAAGTATTGTTGAAAAAACTTATGTAGGTGGTGGTCTTGTTACAATTGTAGTTACAGGTGATGTAGGTGCAGTGAAAGCAGCTATAGAGGCTGGTGGAGCAGCTGTTAAAAATATTGATGAAGAATCTTTAATTTCAGAGCACGTAATTCCAAGACCACATGAGGAATTGGAAAGTATAATAGGACCTAACACTTCAAAAGAAATTTTGGAAGTTCCATCATCTAATAAAGAAGATGGTTTAAAAGAAATAGAAAAAACAGAAGAAAAAATCACAGCAAATGTAGAAGATACTGAAGAACATGTAGAGAAAGCTGAAAAAGCAGAAATGCATGAAGATAAACTAGAAGAACAGTTAGAAAAAAATCAAGAGATTTTAGAAACTGATTCAGATAAACTACATAAAATGAGTTTACAAAATTTACATAAAGATGACATAGATAATTTAATAAATAAAGATGGTATAGAAAAAACTATTTTAATGTTATCTAAGCTAAAGGTTGTTAAACTTAGAAATTTAGCTCGTGAATATGATGATTTTGTAATTAGGGGCAGAGCAATTTCAAAAGCTGACAAAAATTTATTAATTACAAAATTTAAAACATATTATGAGAAAAATTAGCTAGAGTGATATTTACGAAAGGAATGAAAGTACCATGGAAAATTTTGATAAGGACTTATATTCAATACAAGAAGCAAGAAATCTTGCTAGACTTGGAAAAATAGCAGCTAATAAAATTGCTGATTACACTGAAGAACAAATTGATAAGATTTTACGTAATATGGTTAGAGTTGCAGAAGAAAATGCTGCTTGTTTAGCACAAATGGCAGTTGAGGACACAGGTTTTGGTAAAGTTGAAGATAAAACTTTCAAAAATCATTTAGCATCTACTATACTATATGATTCAATAAAAGATATGAAAACTATCGGTATAATTGGAGAAGATGAGGTAAATAAAGTTATAGAAGTTGCTGATCCAGTTGGTTTAGTTATGGGAATAGTTCCTTCAACAAACCCAACATCTACTGCAATTTATAAATCAATGATAGCTATAAAATCTCGTAATGCTATAGTGTTTTCACCACACCCATCTGCAGCAAGATGTACAATTAAAGCAGCTCAATTAATGAATGATGCAGCTGTTGAAGCTGGTGCACCAGAAAACATTGTAAGTGTAGTACATACTCCAACAATTGCAGCTACTAACGAATTAATGAAATGCAAAGAAGTTGCTATAATAATAGCTACAGGTGGTCCAGGAATGGTTAAAGCTGCTTATAGTGCAGGAAAACCAGCTCTTGGTGTTGGTGCAGGAAACTCTCCAGCATATATTGAAAAAACAGCTAATATCGAAAAAGCTGTTAGAAATATTATGGCAAGTAAAACTTTCGATAATGGTACAATTTGTGCATCAGAACAATCAATAGTATGTGAAGAATGTAACTGCGACGCAGTTGTTGCAGAGTTCAAAAAACAAGGTGGATACTTCATGACTGAAGAAGAAACTAATAAAGTTTGTAAATTATTATTCAAAAACGGACATGCTATGAATGCTAAATTTGTTGGAAGAAGCCCACAAGTTATTGCAACTGCAGCAGGAATATCAATTCCAGAAGGAACAAAAGTACTTATAGGAAAGCAAAACGGAGTAGGCGAAGGAAATCCTTTATCATATGAAAAACTTACAACAGTTTTAGGATGCTATACTGTAAAAGATAGCAAAGAAGCATATGAGTTAAGTTGCGAATTACTTCAAAACGGAATTGGACATACAATGAGTATACATACTGAGGATAGAGCTATTGTTATGAAATTCTCAGGGGTACCAGCATCTCGTATTCTTATAAACACTGGTGGAACACAAGGTGGAACAGGTGCAAGTACAGGACTTAATCCTGCATTTACTTTAGGCTGTGGAACTTGGGGCGGAAGCTCAACATCTGAAAATGTTACTCCAGAGCACTTAATAAATATAAAGAGAGTTACTTATGGTTTAAAAGATTGCGCAACATTAGCATCTAATGACCCAACTTTCAATTGTATAAAAACTGCAGAAAACTGTCATGGTGTTCAAAATCAATTTATTAATATGAGCCCAGCTCAAATTGCAGCAGCAGCAGAAGTTTTAAATAAAGTTAATGATTCAGTTAAAAATACTAATAATTGTACTGAATGTAGTAGCGAAGCTAAGAATGAAAGCGGAAAAAATGAAGAACTTTTAGACTTAGTTAATCAAATAATTGCTACTATGAAGGGGAACAACTAATGGAAAATTACGAAGAATTACTAAAGGTTTTATTAGAAGCTGTGAAGGATAAAGGATCAAATGCTGTAATTACTGGAAATTCATCTGAAATTCCAGTAGGTGTTTCTAATAGACATGCACACCTTTCACAAAAAGATATAAATACTCTATTTGGTGAAGGTTATAACCTTACAAAACTTAAAGACTTATCTCAACCTGGACAATATGCATGCAAAGAAACTATCACAATTTGTGGACCAAAAGGTGCAATTGAGAAAATTAGAATTCTTGGACCAGCAAGAAGTAAGTCTCAAATTGAAGTGCTAATGGGAGACTGTATTAAACTTGGTGCAGCACAATATGTAAGACTGTCTGGAGAATTAAGCAAAACAGCTGGAATTACACTAGTTGGACCAAAAGGTTCTGTTCAGCTAGAAGAAGGTTTAATAGTTGCACAAAGACATATCCACATGACACCTGAAGATGCTAAAAATTTAGGCGTGTGTGATGGAGAGATAGTATCAATAAAATTTGATGATTTAAGAGGCGGAACATATAGCAACGTCGCTATTAGAGCTAATGATACTTCAAAGCTTGAATGCCATCTTGACATAGAAGAAGCTAATGCAATGGGCATTAACTCAAAATCAAAAATAACAATAGTAAAATAAGAAAACCACAAGATTAAAATAAGAGTTTATAATTAAAAATAAAATAAAAAAATAACTATATTTAGGAGGATTTTCAAATGAAATACGATGCATTAGGAATGATAGAAACAAAAGGTTTAGTAGGAGCAATAGAAGCAGCAGACGCTATGGTTAAAGCTGCAAATGTATACTTAATAGGTAAAGAATATGTTGGAGGCGGACTTGTAACTGTTATGGTTAGAGGAGATGTTGGAGCTGTTAAAGCTGCTACAGATGCTGGTGCTGCTGCTGCACAACGTGTTGGAGAATTAACATCAGTTCACGTAATACCTCGTCCACATTCTGAGGTTGAAGTAATTCTTCCAACAGCTAAAGAAGCTGTAAAATAGTATTTTAATTAAAATGAAGGAGTTATTGCAAAATTAACTTATAAAAATTAATGGAGCAATAGCTCCTTTTTTTATAAAAATTTAGTTAAATAAAATTAGATTAATTATAAATTAAATAAGGTTTATACTAAATAAAATATAAAAAAACTGTTGACAAATATAAAAATCATATGTAAAATAACGTATTAAATAAAAGAATATTGATTGTAGAGGTCGCGATATTTATAAGTACCAATAATGAGGTAAGCACAATGATTTATTGGAAAAGGAGTTATCGCCGAAGGATATAACTTATGCTTTAAGGTTATATACCTGGGTATGTATAAAATATATGCATAACTGTCACAAGTTTAAATTGTGTTGAGCTACATTTGAGGAATAAATGGTATATTTATATTGATTTTATGTCCCCTTAAGTGTTACTTAAGGGGTTTTTTATATTTAAAAAGATATACACACCCTGTAGCAAAAGCAAAATACCCAAAATTAGGAGGAAACTATTATGAAATTACAAGGAACTATGTTGGTAAAAGAAAATGAATTGTATATAGGGGGTGTAAGTTGTAAAGAACTTAGAGAAAAATATCAAACACCACTTTACGTATTTGATGAAGAGTTAGTTAGAAATAACTGTAGAGAGTATGCAAAACATTTTAGAGTAAATAAAGAAAATAATAGAGTGGCTTATGCAGGTAAAGCATTTTTACCTATATATATGTGTAAGTTAATAAATGAAGAAGGGTTATGTCTTGATGTAGTATCAGGAGGAGAATTATATACAGCATATAAGGCCCAATTCCCTATGGAAAAAATATTATTTCATGGAAATAATAAAACAATAGAAGAAATAAAAATGGGTGTAGAACTAGGAGTTGGAAGATTTGTTGTAGACAACTATTATGAATTAGAATTATTAGAAAAAATTTGTGAAGAAAAAGGTGAAAAACAAGCTGTTTACTTTAGGATAACTCCTGGAATAGAAGCGCACACACATGAATATATAAAAACTGGACAAATTGACTCTAAGTTCGGATTTACATTATCAAATGGAGATTTATATAACGCATTAGAGAAATTAAATAATTATAAAAATATAGAGTTAGTAGGGATACATGCGCATATAGGGTCACAAATATTTGAAGTAGAGCCGTATTTAGATGAAGTTAAAATAATGATGAACTTAGTAAAAGAAATAAAGGAATCCTATAACATAGATATAAAAGAAGTAGATTTAGGTGGAGGGATGGGAGTTTATTATACGGAAGAAGATAAACCGAAAACAATAAAAAAATTCTGTGAAGCGATAATAGAAAAAACAGAGGAAGTATGTAAAAAAATTGATATAAAAGTACCTATTTTAATAATAGAACCAGGAAGGTCAATAGTAGCAAATGGGGGAAGTACAATATATACAGTAGGAGCTATGAAACATATAAAAGGTATAAGAACTTATGTAAGTGTAGATGGTGGAATGACAGATAATATAAGACCCTCCTTATACCAAGCAGGATATGAATGTGCAATTGCTAATAAAATAGGAGAAAAGAGAAAAAACCAAGTTACAATATCAGGTAAGTGTTGTGAAAGTGGTGATATACTTATAACAGATACTAATATTATGGACATTAAAAGTGGAGATATATTAATAGTTTCATCAACTGGTGCATATGGATATTCAATGGCATCAAACTACAATAAAATAACAAAACCAGCAGTAGTATCAGTACAAAATGGAAAAAGCAAATTAATATGTAAAAGACAAAGTTATGAAGATTTATTTAAATTAGAAGTAGTATAGATGATAAAACTAAAATTTTAAAAAGTTATATATTTAAATGAAAGTATTAAATTTTGGCACCCACTAATTATAAAAAAATTTTAAAGATGTTTCTTGGTGAAAGTGAATAATTTTGAAAATGATAAACATAATTAGAAAGGTTTAAAAATAGAAAGTATATTTTTAAACCTTTTGTTTTCTTTAAACATTGTAAATTTTTTTTATAGTATTTAGACCATCTAAAATTTCTTCTTTTGAAAAATTACAATCAATTAACTTGTCTAAGGAAAATTTATTAATTTCTTCGTAAAAAAATAATGCCAATTCTAACAACTCAGGTAATTTGTGAGAGTATACAGCTTCAAATAACAGGTTTTCAGCTTCATTAATTTTGCATTCATTTATATATTTTATAATTGTTAGTCGTAATGCTTGTTCCTCTGTTAGTACAAGGTTATTAGTATTTTCATCAATACTATTTTCCATAGATTGTTTTCCCTTTAACACATAAGCTAATCCTTGTAATGTTGTTTTTATAATTTTCATAATATAATCATTTTCCATTTACAAAACACCTTCTATTCTTACTTATATATATTTACTATTATATCATCAGGTTATAAAAGATGTATTTTAAAAAGATGTTTGTAATAGAATAGGAAAGTTATAAATAGTAATTTGGGGAATTTAATAAATTATAATTAAAAATATAAGTCTGGAAATTTATAATAAATTTTTAGTTATATTTTAAAAGACATATTAGATTAATAAAGTTAATCTAATATGTCTTTTAAAATAGTTATTTGTTTTGAATTATAATCAATAAGCTTTTCATTTTTCATTTTTTTAAGTTCGCGAAATAATGAGGGTCTTTGAACACCTAATTCATCAGCTAATTGTTTTTTTGTAATTGGAAGTTTTATTATGTTAGAGTTTTGTTTTTTAGATTGTGTTTTAAGAAATTCCATAATTCCTTCTCTTAAATTTTTTCTTGAAAAAATAATCATTTTCTTATTTAAATTTAATGAATTATTAGAAATAGCTTTTATGAATTCTATCATAAAAGTATTATTTTCAATAAGGAGTTTAGAAACTACTTCCTTGCTTAAGTGTGCTATTAAACAATCAGTTTTACAATGAATATTAAGGGGATAAAAGGTTCGATCTGAAAATAATAAATTTCCACCTATAATATCGTCTTTGTGGAAGTTAAGCATTGTTAAAGCATTTCCATCCTCACATAAATCATAGCAGTTAAGATTTCCTGATATAATAATATCTAAATTAAAACATGGTTCACATTCGCTATGCAGTATGTGACCTTTTTTATATTGTTTAAAAGTTATTAAATTTGAGTCTATATAATGTTTTAATTGGTTAATTGAAAAATCAGTAAAAAATTTGTGTTTAATTAATTTATTTAAGTACATATTATCTCCCTTTTAAAACTATTTCACAAAAAGAAACATAAGTGTCTATTTCATTTTAAGTATATTATCTATAATGTTATCAAAAGATACAAGTGAAAAATATTTAAATTTATTATATGCAAATATTTTTAGAATAATATTGTTAAAGGCATAGGAAAACAATCATAGGCGTAAAGTTAAGCCTAAAAGTTCCAAATTATAGTGTTAAAAAGTAATAATGAAAAAATTTAAAACGATAGTCTGTGAAAATTTGAAAAAAATTCTATAGGAATTTATAAATCAGTTTTTAACAAATAATTTATTAAAACTAAATGTAGTTTTTAGAAAGAAGGTATTAATATGACTAAATATGAATTAAAAAACTTAAAGAAAATAGATATTAATAAAAATGTAAAGGAGATAGGAAAAATGCAAGAATTAATAAAAAATGTTGAGAAAGCTAAAAGTATAGATTTTGATAGTTTAGTAAGTTGTAATGAAGGACAAATAGAAACTGTAACTATGGCACAAAAAAAAGGTGTTGGTATAACAGCATTAGCTTTTGGTAAAGGAGAAGGTGTAGGTCCTCATGCAGCTAAAGGTGATGCATTAATATATATACATCATGGAGTAGCTACAGTAAAAATAGGTGATGAAATAATGGAAGCCACTAAGGGACAAATGGTGGTTATGCCAGCAAATATTCAACATCAAGTAACAGCTAAAGAGGATATGAAAATGCTTTTAGTAGTTGTTAAGGAGGATTAAAAAATGAAATATTTAAGAAATATAAAACCATTTGAAGCTATAGCTATGACTGACATGATAAAACATACAGGAAATAAAATAGCAAGTAAAGCATTAATAGATAATGACAATACAGAGATACGTTTTTTCTCTTTTGCAAAAGGTGAAAGTATTGATAAAGAGTACTATAATATGGAAACATTATTTGTGATGATTGAAGGTAGTGCTAAAATTTTATATAAAGAAAATGATGAAGTTATAATAAATACAGGTGATATAATAGCCATGGAATCTGAAATAAATTATGGAATAGAAGCATTAACAGATGTAAAGTTATTTAATATATTAGTAAAATCATAAAATTTATAAAAGTGTATTAAGACTATATAAGAGATTAAATATAAAATTCTTATATAGTCTTTTTTATAATCCATCATTATTATATTATTTAGATAAATATGAATGGGGAAAATATAAAAATACTATCAGAGGATAAAATAGTTAAAATTACTTAATATGGATAAAATATAAAAGTGATATCAAATTACTATTGGGTAAACCTAAGGTAGAATTTGTTAAGCTTCTTATAATGAATAATTAATTTAAATAGTAAACAATGTTAAAAATATTTACATTTACATATAATATAAAAAATGGTAAAATAAATCTATTAAAATATTTAAAGGGGGTCGTTACAAATGAAAAAAATAATAAATTCAAATGTGAAAAAAATTGATAATGCTAGAGACGACCTTTATAGTATTTTTTTAGAATGTTTATTTTGATGTTTTAAGTCATAGGGTTGTTTATGCTCTATGACTTTTTATATTTTATAGAAATATAAAGTCATAGATAGCTTAGTTTTATATAAGTTATATCTATGATTTTTTTATTTAAAAAGGGGGAAACTATAGGTTTTAAATTTTAAAAATTGGGGGAAAAATTAATGAAATTTAAGAGCAATGAAATTTATCATGGATTCAAATTATTAGAAGAAGAAAAAATTGATGAAATTCAATCCATAGCTAGAAGATTTGAACATATTAAAAGTGGGGCGAGACTTTTACATTTAGAGAATAGGGATGATAATAAATTATTTTCTATTGGATTTAGAACAACACCAACAGATAGTACAGGGGTTGCGCATATTTTAGAGCATTCTGTTCTTTGTGGTTCTAAAAAATTTAATACTAAAGATCCTTGTGGCGATGTGGAGAAAAGTTCTTTGAAGACATTTTTAAATGCTATGACGTATACAGATAAAACTCTATATCCGATTTCCAGTAGAAATCATAAAGATTTTATGAATTTGATGGATGTGTATTTAGATGCAGTTCTACATCCGAGAATATATGAAAATCATGATATATTACGTCAAGAAGGTTGGAGATATGAGTTTGATTCAAAAACAAATAAGTTATCTTATAAAGGTATAGTGTATAGTGAGATGCAAGGAGCATTATCTTCGCCAGAGGAAGTTATTATAAATGAAATATATAAATCTGTATTTCCAAACACTACCTATGCCTTTGTTTCAGGTGGAGATCCAGAAGATATACCTAATTTGACACAGGATAATTTTGAAAAGTTTCATAGTAAATTTTATCATCCATCTAACAGCTATATTTTCTTATATGGAGATCAGGATTTAGAAAAATGCCTTCAGTTCATAAATGAAAATTATCTTATGGAATTTGATAAAATAGAAGTTCCATCACATATAGAATCTGTTAATACTTTTGAGAAAATAGTTGAAAAAGAGTCAGAATATTCTATTAGTGAAGATGAAAGTGAAAAGAATAAAGCTCTATTAGCTTTGAATTTTGTATTTGAAGAGACAAGTAATGCAAAAGCATATCTAACAAAAGAAATACTTTATAATATGCTTATTGAATCGTCTGCATCGCCTATAAAGAAATCATTGCTTGAAGCAGAAATAGGAGATTGTGTGATAACTATTGATGATATGAATATGGATCCAACAAAACAAATGCTATTTCCAGTAGTAGTGAAAAATACAGATAAAAGCAAAAAGGAAAAATTCAAAGAGATTGTTTTAAATACCCTTAAAAATTTAGTGGAAAATGGTATTGATAATGATATGTTAAAAGCAGCTATAAATACAGTTGAATTTAATCTTCGTGAGGCAGATCCATGGAGAATTGCCAATAAAGGTATTCAATATAATGAAAAAGTTTTAAATAGTTGGATATATGATGGTAATCCTCTTGTTCACCTAAAATATGAAAAAAATTTAAAGAACTTAAAAGAGGAAATAAAAGATAGATATTTTGAAAAATTTATTGAAAAGAATATGGTTAATAATACCCATTGTTCACTAGTAGTTTTAAGTCCTAAAAAAGGATTAGAGAATATGAAGAATAGAGCTTTGGAAGAAAAACTTGAAAGTTATAAAAAATCTTTATCAGAAAAAGAATTGAAGAAACTTGTGGAAAAAAATGAACTATTAAAAGAGAATCAAAGTAGGGTTGATACAGAAGAAGAAAAGAAAACTATACCGAAATTATCTATGCAAGAAATATCTAAAAAGGTAGAAATAATTCCACAAGAGGTATTAAAAAAGAAAGGTATAACGGTATTAAATCATAATATTTATACAAATAAAATAGCATATGTAAATTTGTTATTTGATGCAAAATTTATTGAAGAAAAGTATATACCTTATTTAGGTCTTTTAGGAGAGGTTTTAGGAGAACTTGATACTAAAAAGAGAACTTATTCTCAATTGATTACGAAGATTTATAAAAATACAGGTGGAATAACTTTTGAAAATGAGATTTATACTGAAAAAGATAATATTATAGTATATCATCCTAAATTTACTATTAAGTCAAAAGTGATTTCAGAAAATATTCCTGAATTATTACATTTAATTAAAGAAATCATAACTACTACTAAATTTGATGATGTAAGTAGAATTAAACAAATAGTTAAAGAAGTGAAGTCAAAACTTAAAATGAGAATTATAAATTCAGGTCATGAAATAGCCATGAATAGAATTTTCGCTAAATTTTCCTATGCTCAAGATTATAAAGACAAGATTAATGGTGTTTCTTATTATGAATTTATATGCGACTTAGAAAGTAATTTTGAAAATAAATTTGAAGAAATTCAAAATAATCTTAAAAAGGTTTATGAAAGTATATTTAATAGAAATAATTTAATTATATCAATAGTTTCAGAGGGCACAGAAAGTAAAAAGTTACTTTCAAATATAAATGTAATTTTAGATAATATAAAAAACAAAGAATATAAAATTCCTAAAGTTGTATATAACCAAGGTAAAGATATAGAAGGGTTAATAACTGCTAGTAATGTACAATATGTATCTAAAGGATTTAATTTTCTAAAACTTGGTTATAGTTATTCAGGAAAAATGAGAGTGCTTCAAAATATAATTGAAAGTGAATATTTATATCAAAATGTAAGACTTCACGGTGGAGCGTATGGTTGTTATATGGTTATAAACCAAGATGGAAATTTAGCATTTTTCTCTTATCGTGATCCAAACCTTATAAAAACAATAGATGTATATAATGAAGCGTATAAGTTTTTAGAAAATATAAGTTTTAGCAAAGAGGATATGGAAAATTTTATAATTGGAACAGTAGGTAAGGTATATAAGCCATTAACTCCAGATAAAAAAGGAGAGAGGGCAGTTGCCAACTATATTTGTAATATAACCTATAAGGACATTCAAAATGAAAAAAATGAAATTTTAAGTACAACTATTGAAGATATAAAATCCTACGCACAAATGATTAAAAAAGGAATGGAAGAAAATTATTGCTGTGTAGTAGGAAATGAAATGAAAATTAGAGAAAATGAAAAAATATTTAACAATATAATAAAAGTATTATAAAAATAATATAGATGAAGTCTACTTTTCATTTATTAATTAGAAAATGTATGTAAACAAAAAAATATAGTTTTTGTAACATATCAGCTAAATTTAAAAAAAGTAAGGAAATTATCTACAATATACGGTTAGATTTTTAAAAAATTAAAGAATAAAAAGAAAAATATTCATAATATTTTTACAATGAACGTATTATTTAATATTGAAAAAACATCCAAACAAGTATAAGATGAAGCTTAGAGGTAAAAAATAACATAAATGTAATATGATTATAAAATATGATTGCAATTAATTTTAGCTTTGTTCAGTGTTCTTTTCTCCGTTTCTAGGGGTATATTTAGTATTTGAAAAGCTTAGTATATTTCAGAAGGGTGAGAAGCGCAATGTTCATATAACTTAACAGAATGTTTATATAGAAAGGGGGAAAAAATATGAAAATAGTAGTTAAGACAAATAAAAAACCAACAGGAATAATAGCAAGAAGTAGTTGTGGATATGGCTGTGGATATGGAGATAATCATATATGCTAGTTTAAGAAGGATAGACAGAGTATAAATAACTATCCTTGGTTTTAGACTGCTAACATTTTGTTAGCAGTCTTTGCTTACATATTTATTATATTTAATAATAAAGAAAATTATTTACATGCAATAGATTGTATGTTTGTATTGTATAAATATGTTAAAATAATTTAAAATGGGAGGAATTAAAATTGTTTAGATTTAAATTTAATGGTAATGATTCTATATTAGATTTAAAAAACAATTGTATTCAACTTGATGGGGAAGACATTGAATTGAATGATGATAGTTTAAATAGTCCTAAAAAAATTTATTATAAAATGAATGATGATTGCAATTTAAACTGTATATATTGTTTTCAAAAAAAAGATAAGAAGGCAATGAAAAATATAAATCTTAGAGAATACAATGAGGTTATATCTAAATCTATTAATAATGAGGAATATGAAATAGTAATATTTGGAGGAGAACCATTTATTGAAAAAAATATAAGAAATTTGGAGTATATATTTAGTACCTTAGAAAAAGAAAAGAAAGTATCATTATTTACTAATGGGTGCTACTCAGAAAAAATAAATATGTTAATAAAAGAAAATAAAGAAAAAATAAACTGTTTAATTATTACAATTGATGGTCCGGAAAAAATTCATAATAGCAGAAGAATTTTGTTGAATAATAATTCTTATCAAACTATAATAAAAAATTTAATTGAGTTACAAAAAGAATCAATTAATTTTACAATTCAAATAAATTTAGATAAAAAAAATATAGAATATACAGAGGATTTATTTAATGATTTACATTCAAAGTTTGGATTGAAAAATATACAAATTTCTTTAAATAGAGTATTGAGATCAGAAGATACAATTAGTGAATTAGACTTATTATATAAATATAAAGATTTAATAATAAAGTATGATTATGCTAATATCTATCTAAATTCAAATTTGTATATAAATTTGGCTGCATATATTTCAGGGAGTGGATATTATAAATCTCGTTGTGCAATTGGGGATACAATGGTTTTAGATTTTTCAACACAAAAAATATATTCTTGTCCACAAAATTTAGATACAGAAATAGGATATTTCACTAATAATTCTATAATATTGGATGATATGAAAAAAAATGAAATGAAAAATGTAGCAGGTAAAAAAAATACAAAATGTAAAATATGTGAATTTTCAAAGATTTGCTCTTTTGGATGCTATTTAGAAAGAAAGAATCTATCTGGAAATTGTAAAGAAATAATAAATAATAGCCTTAATTATATTTTAAAAAATTTTGATTGCTTTTTTAGAATGGAAGAGGAGTAAAAAGTATGAGAGAATCAATTTTTAATATAAAAGTTAGTGTAGATGGTAATGATTATATATATAATTCAAAAAATAATGGCATTATTCAAATATGTGATGAGGATTTATATAAAGAAGAAAATGTGAAATATCTGCTTGAAGAAGGATATTATGTAGAAGATGGATATGATGAAATAGCATTGTTGGAAAAAGAAGTAAATAAAAATATTAAAAATGAAAAAGAAGAGTTATCATTAACTGTATCATTAACAGAAAAATGTAATTTTGAATGTGTATATTGTTATCAAGATCATAAAGCGAAAGATTTAAGTATAGAAAATGCTGAAAAATTAGTTGAAATAGTTAAAGAAATGATTGAAGATAATAAATTTAAAGTTCTTAAGATTCATTATTTTGGAGGTGAACCGCTTTTAAATGTGGACATGCTATACTACTTACATGATAAATTTAAGAAAATTTCTAAAGAGTATAATATGGGGTATAAAGCATACCTTACAACTAACGGATCTAGATTAAATAAAGAGATTTTATCAAAGGTTAATTTTAAAAATATTCAGTTGACCTTTGATGGTTTAGAAGATACTCATAATAAGTTAAGAAAATCTTCAATGTTTAAATTCAAAGATACAATAAACCTAATATCGACTATTTTAGAATTTTGTGATAAAGTAACTATCAGATTTAATATTTGTGAAGAAAACAAAAGAGATGTAATTCCACTTATAGATTTTTTAATGAATAAATTTGGTTCAAATAAAATTAATTTTATAACAGCAAGAACAATAAAATTTAATGAAAAGGACAAAATTAATATGATAAGTTTTAAAGAGTATTCGGAGTTAAGTTTAAAAGCAGAAATGCGATTGAAAGAACATGGAGCAAAAATAGTTTTACCACAACGAGTGAAGTATCCATGTCCGTTTACAAATGGTAATGCTTTATCAATATCATCTGACTTATCTTTAAAGAAATGTGAAGAATCAGAAATATTATTAGAAATGCTTTCAAAAGATTCAATTAAGAAAAAAAATGAATATAATGTATTGAAATCATGTAGAAAGTGTAGGATATTACCTTTATGTTTAGGAGGATGTTATAAAAATAGACAATCTGGATATGAAGGATGTATTCCAGAAAAAAATAATATAGAAGATATAATTATTAATTATATAAAATTTGAAAGTTAGTATTAATATAAGGGTAAAACATATATCTTTTTAATTAATAGTTTATAAGAACAGATTAAAGTAATCTTTAATGTGTTCTTTATATTTTAAAATAATTTCTGATGATGAAAAGAAAAGTACATATTTTATTTGCTAATAAATAATGAGTTATATATTGATGTTAATTACAAGTAGATTCTATTTAAGTGGAAGGGTTTCATCATTGCTTATTAGCTATTCTCAATTTTAAGTTGATTGCAAAGTCTAAAGTTGGGGAATTAAGCTAAATTTTGTAAATTGGTACGAGAATAAGTTAAAATTTTATTTTGTAACCTTCAGCATTAACTTTTTAGTTTGTTTATCGAAGATGTTAGTAAATAGGTGTTTATTGATAGAAGGGGATATATATGAGAATTAGTGGAACATTAAATTCAATTTTAAACTCTATGGGACCTATGGAAAAAGGAAAGAATAACTTTTCTAATAAGCCTGTGAGTCCTTTAGAAAAGCAGAAGATGAAGTTAGAAGAACAAATGAAAAAGATTGAAGAAAGTAAATCATCTAAAGAAATTAAGGACAAATCAATTAAAGAACTTAAAGAAAAGCTTGAAGAAATTGAAAAACAATTGATGGAAGAAAAAACTATAAATTTAAATGAAAAGCCAGAAATTAAAAAAGCAGAAGATAAGGGGAGTAAAGAACGAAAAGTAGAAGAAGAAAATCATGAAACTTCTCATGTGATAAACAAAGACGTTATGAAAGGACTTATTTCAGCATCATGTCACGGAAAAATCGGGGAAACAGCATATTCAGTATATAAGGAGGCTATAGTAAAAGGTGATATGGATACAGCGCAAAGAGCATTAAGATATACTATGGTTGAAGTTAAAGAGTCATCAAAAAGTAAAAATTTAATTGCAAAGGGTATAAAAGAATATAACAAACAAACGGATAATATTAATAAAGATGATACTATAGAAGCTGTATCAGATAATGATGTTGTAGAAAATAGTTGAGCTAACGTTAAAATTAGTATAAATCTAAATAATAGAACATAGAAAAAAGGTACTGTATCAAAATAAAGTTTTTAAATTTCATTTTGGTACAGTACCTTTTTCTTTTTTATGTAAATAAATTATCTACAGACCGGATATATGGCCAGTAAGCTTACCATCTTTTTCAAAGACAGATACTCCAACTGTATTCCAATAACCTTCACTATTTCCTTCTGGATATAAGTTTATTTTTAAAGAAAATGAAACTCCTGTTTTTGTTGATAAGTCAGGACCTATAAATTCAGCTTTAGCAGGTTCTATATTTATACCTTGTCCATCTTTCAGCTCAAGTTGGATTTTTGTAGTTGCTAAAGCTTTTTCTAAGTTTTTCTTATCTTTATCGTTTATAGGTACGAAATCATTTTCACCAGTACTAGAATTGTATTCAGTACTTACCATATAGTCATAAGCAGTGACGTCACCATTAAAATATGCTGTTAATAAATCAAGAGCAAATTCTAGTTCTTTATATTCACCTTTTACGTAAGGGATTTTATTAAAGTCATCACATATTTTATCATATTGCTTTAAATCTTGTATATTTTTTATCCCTGTATATGTACCACCTAATTTCGAATTACTTGAAGCTTTTTCCTTAGATGAAGGGTCGTCTCCAGCTTTTTTAGAATTATCGCTATCTTCCTTTGTTGGAGATTTTTTATCATCTGTGGAATTTTTAGAAGTATCTTGTGTTGTTGATTCTTGTTTAGATTTATTGGAGTTTTCAGTAGGTTTTGAACAACCTACTGCTCCAAATAGGATGCTTGTAGATAGAACTAATATTAATGCTATTTTTTTTGCTTTCATAATTTTCCCCCTCTGTGATTTAATGTATAGTACTTCCTTTACATAAATTCAAATATATTATAACATTGACAAAAATTTTTTCAATGTTAAAAAAATGTTAATTAAGAATACTTTGAATAATATATATAATATTTTATTTAAATTTGATTAATAAAGTATGAATAAGATAAATAAATTATTAAAAATGTAAATAAATAATATTACTAATTTTTGCATGAAGAAGTTAGTAATATTATTTATATATACTTTAAAAATAATTATATTAATTAAATGTAATAGTGAATAGGAAGTTAACTTTCGATAAACATTAATTATGATATAATTTTATGATTATAAATTTTTTTATTTATAAAGATATAAGTCGAAAAAATTCTATATGTGAGATTAAAAAATTAAAGAAGGTATAAGGAGATAAAAAATATGCGCTTATTAATTATAGAAGATAATATAGAATTAGCTAATTCTATGAAAATTGGCCTTGAAAAAATGGGATTTATAATTGATGTTTCTAACACTGGAGAAGATGGTGAAGAAAAAGCTAGTGTAAATGAATATGATGCAATACTTTTAGATTTAAATTTACCGGATATAGATGGATTAGAAATATTAAAATATTTACGTAAAACAATGGTTAGCACTCCAGTAATTATAATTACTGCAAGAGATGAAACATCACAGTTAGCGTTAGGATTAGATACTGGAGCAGATGATTATATAACAAAACCTTTTCAATTATTAGAGTTAAGAGCTAGAATTCAAGCTGTAATTAGAAGATTTCATGGTAGAACTAATCCTATTATAAATATAGGAGAACTTAAACTTAATCCAATCACTAGAACCGTTGAAATAAAAAATAAACCTGTTATTTTAGCAATTAAAGAATTTGATATTTTAGAATATATTTGTTATAGGAATCCAGCTATTGTATCAAGTGAAGAAATAGCAGAGCATATATATGATGAAAGTTTCGATCCTTTTTCATCTGTGTTAAGAGTACATATTGCAAGGCTTAAAAAGAAATTAAATAATGCATATGGGAAAGATGTTTTAGTTAATATTAGAGGAAAGGGATATGTTTTATGCGTAGAGTAAATTTAAAAAGTGGGTTAGTTATAATTGTATATTCATTAATATTAACATTAGTTTTTGTTTATGGAATTTATGGAGTGAAAAACAGTTTTAATAATTTAGAAAATAATACAAGTATGAAAAATATTAAAGTATTAGCTTTAAGTTCTAATATAGAATTAAGTAAAGATAATTATTATAGAATACCGTACAAAGAAATATTACAAAATAGTATGGATGTATATGGAAATGACTATGATGAAAGAGCAGTTATGGTATCAGAAGAATTAGTTACTAATGTTGCTCAAATTGGAAAGGTATATGTAAAAAGTGGATTGGAAGATATAATAAGTACTATTTTAATGTTTTTTTCTATTTTTATTGTAGCATCTTTTTTATTATGGATAATTTTAAGTAAAATTCATGATAGAGAAATTGAAAATATTATAAAAAAGCTTAAAATGCCAGAGAATGATTTCGATCCAGCTTTGGTAAGCAGGGCTTTTGGGATAGCATATGAAAATATAGAAGATAAATTTAAACAAAATTTAGATGAGTATAAAAGATTAAATTCGTATCTATCGCATGAGCAAAAAAATGCTATAGCTATATTAAGAACTAAAATAGAGATTGATGGAAATGAAGAATATCTTAAATTTATGGATAATCTTACAGATAGTATTGATGATGTTTTAACTTTGAGTGACTTAAAGGTTGATAATGGTATGACGAAAGTAGATGTTGCATTAATATGTGCAAGAATTTGTGATACATATAAAAAAACATACCAATATATTGATTTTGACTTTAACGATGAAAGTAATACTGAAATTTTAGCAAAGGAAAGGTGGATATATCGTGCAATAAGCAACTTGATTGATAATGCAGTAAAATATGGAGAAGGAAAACCTATAAAAGTATATGTAAAGAATAAGAACAATAGCGTTATTGTTACTGTAAAAGATAATGGTATAGGCATGGATAAGAATTTTGTAGAAAAGATATTTGATAATAAATACAGAATTAATGAATTAAATAAAGATGGATATGGAATTGGATTAAGTTTAGTATCCCATGTATGTGATTTATGTGATGGAGTTATAATGGTAGATAGTGAAATAAATAAAGGATCTTGCTTTTATTTATCTTTTTCTGAATGTAAAGAAATTAATAAGAGATAAATTGAAAAATTTGTTGAAATGCTTAAAAATAGGTTCTAAAAGCAATGATATTGGCAGTTATGAAGACAATAAGTTAGTCACCACCAGTAGAAAAAGTTAGATGTATTTTTAATTAGTGAAATTATTTTTAAAATTGATAGTCTGTTATTTTGAGTAATATCTATTGGTATAGGAATTATATATATAATGAAATATGAATCAAGAAAAAATTATTAGAAAGGAATTATCAATATGAGTTTATTGAGTTTAAAAGATGTAAGTTATATATATGAAGGTGAAAAAAATTATGTTTTTAATAATATAAATATAAATTTCAAAAAAGGAAGAGTTTATGGTATAGTTGGAAAATCTGGAGAAGGAAAAAGTACTTTGGTATCTTTAATGTCAGGAATTGATACCTGTAAAACAGGTGAAGTATCATATAATGGTAAAACCTTAAAGAAAATAGATAAAGAATTGTATAGAGCAAAATATATAGGAGTAATATTTCAAAGTCATAATTTACTTTTAAATGCAACTGCTAAAGAAAATATATTATTATCCATGAATATAAGCAATATTAAGAAAAAAAATAAAAATAATTATGTATATAACTTATTGAAAGATGTAGGAATTGATATTTATACAGCTAATAAAAAAATTTTTAATTTATCTGGTGGAGAACAACAATATGTAAGTATAGCTAGGGCGTTAGCAAATAATCCAGATATAATAATTGCAGATGAACCAACAGGGAATCTAGATAGTGATACAGAAGAAAAAATTATGAATATTTTAGTATCATTAGCTCATCAACGTAATAAATGTGTTATTATAGCCACTGATTCCAAGAAAGTATGCATGTTCGTTGATGAAGTTTGGGGATTAAAATCTGGAAAGCTATTATTTATAAAATAGATTAATATTTACTTTATAAAGAATAAAAAGATAAAATGATTAAAAATTTATAAGAATAAGTGTAACAATTAAATAAGAAAATTAAGGGTAGTTTAAATTTTATAGACTATCCTTTTTCGTAATTTTCAATTACTTTAGTTGTATTTGTTTTTTCTAAAGGGATAACAATAAGTATAACTGGATTTAATTAAAGAAAGCTGTTAACTAGAAGAAAAATATTAATCTTAAATTTTCTTATTTGATAAGTGAATAAATTATAAGTTCAATTTGAAACTTTATAATAAGCAATAAGGTTAACATTGAGTAAACAATCAGTTTGGTATACTTTGTTTACAATCAAAGTTTAGAAAAGGAGAGAGTTCAAGATGTATATTTTTAAAAATGCTATAAAAAATTTAACAAGAAATAAAGGAAGAAATCTCTTGATTGGAATAATAACTATAGCAATACTGTCCTGTACAGCTATTTCAGTTATAATAAACACAGCTTCCAATGAGATGATAAATAGTTATAAAAACAGGTTTGGATCAGAAGTATTTATTCAACCAAATCAAGAAAAAATGCAAGAAAAAATGAAAAATGGTGATATGGAAAGCTTTAATGATAGCCCTTCCAATGATCTTAAAGAAAAACTTTCACAGTCTGAGCATCTTAAAGAAACAATATTTAGTTCTTCTTATATAGGTTATAGTGAGAAGATTAAAGCATTAGATCAGGATGAAGTTGAAAAAAGGAAAGATGAGGGTAACTCAGGTAATTTTGTTACAATGGGAGGAACTAAAAGATCGGAAAACGCTAAAGATGGTTATTTAAATATTTTAGGTGGACTTAATAAAGCTGGTATAGAAGAATTTAATAATGGTACAAGAAAAATTACTGATGGAAAAATGCCAGAAAAAAATGGCGAAGTTATGATAAGTGAAGATTTTGCAAAATTAAATAATTTAAAGGTTGGAGATAATTTTAAGGTTAAAAACCCTGATGATCCAGATAACTTTGAGCCATTAGAATTAACTATTTCAGGAATATATTATGATGGATCAAAATCTGAAAATTATGCATTTAAGCATCCTATAATGAATAGAAAAAATGAAATTATTACAACATATGATACTTTAAAATCATATAACAATAAAGTAAAAAAAGATACAGATTTAATTAACTTAGATGCACAATATTATTTGAAAAACCCAGATTTATTAGATGCATTTAATGATGAGGCACATAAAAAAGGGTTAAGTGACACACTTGAAGTATCAACAGATGCTACTACGTATAATAATATTGTTAAACCTATAGAAGGTTTAAAAAAGGTGTCTAGTATATTTATGTTTTTAGTTTTAGGTTTTGGTGGTAGTATATTAATTTTAATTTCAATTTTAAGCATTCGTGAAAGAAAATATGAAATTGGAGTTTTAAGAGCTATGGGAATGAAAAAAGGAAAAGTAGCCTTAGGTTTAATATTTGAAACATTATTTATGATTGGAATTTCATTAATAGCAGGATTAACCATAGGAGGATTTTCTGCACAACCTATTTCAAATATACTTCTACAAGGGCAGTTAGATGCTCAGAAAGAAGTTTCTCAAGGAATGGTATCAATAGCTATGGGGGCAACAAATTCGGCACTGCCAATAGAAAAATTAGATGTATTTTTAAGTAGTGAAGCTATTTTAGGAATCACATTAATAGCCTTATTGCTTGGAGTAGTATCTATTAGTATAGGTATTTTATATATAATGAGATATGAACCAAGAAAAATATTATCAGAAAGGAATTAAAAATATGAATTTATTAAGTTTAAAAGATGTAAGTTATATATATGAAGGTGGAAAAAAAGACGTTTTTAGTAATATAAATATAAATTTTGAAAAAGGAAAAGTTTATGGTATAGTCGGAAAATCTGGAGCAGGGAAAAGTACTTTGTTATCTTTAATATCAGGGCTTGATACCTGTAAAACAGGTGAAGTATTATATAATGGTGAAAGTTTAAAGAAAATAGATAGAGATTTGTATAGAGCAAAGGATATAGGAGTAATATTTCAAGGATATAATTTAATTTTAAATGCAACTGCTAAAGAAAATATATTACTATCTATGAATATAAGTAATGTTAAGGAAAAAAATAAAAATAATTATGTATATAATTTATTGAAAGATGTAGGAATTGATATTGATATAGCTAATAGAAAAATTTTAAATTTATCCGGTGGGGAGCAACAACGTATAGGAATAGCTAGAGCGCTTGCACATAATCCAGATATAATAATTGCAGATGAACCAACAGGAAACCTAGATAGTGAGACAGAAGAAAAAATTATGGATATTTTAGTATCATTATCCCATCAGCATAATAAATGTGTTATTATAGTAACTCATTCTAAAAAAGTATGTACTTACGTTGATGAGATTTGGGGATTAAAATCTGGAAAATTAGCATTTATAAAATAACAGTAGTTTTGGATTTGGAGGTAATTATGAAATCATTTAAAATGAATAAAACTGTAAAAGTGGTACTTATGTTAAATATATGTGCAGTAGTTATGGTTTTGTTCTCAATATTTAATATATACGCATCTTATAGACATATATCAAACTTAGTTTTACAAGGATTTGATCCCAGTAAACAAATAGTAGAGGTTATTAATTTTTATTTAACGTCTATAACTCCATATGCATTTTACGGAATATCTTTGTTTACATTAGGATATATTATTAAAAATTTTAGTTATTTATTTGAGAGTAACGGTATAAGAAGAGTAGACAATAAATATTTAGAAACAGAAGTATTATTAGAGAATAAATGTAAACAAGATGGAATGGATGATGAAATAGATGAACTTCTAAGAGAAATAGATATATAATTAAAATTACAATAGTATTAGATATACTCATCAATTTCCATTTTAAATTTGCATTAAATAAATTTATCATAAATATATAAAGGGGCTGTCACAAAACTAACTAAAGGTTAGAGGGATATGCTCCCTTTTTTACATGTAATTCGCTTAATATATGATTAATGGCAAGAAAAAATTTAAAGGGCTATTGGGAAAAATATAAAATAAAACACAAATTTATAAGATTTTCTAATTCTATTTTTAATGAATACTTTATTTGAAAATTTTCTTACCATCTTTTGAATTCAGAAATATTAATAAATGTTTTTTATAACAAAAGCCAGGTTCAAAAAAACCTGGCTTTTACAGTATAATTATTTTGCGATAGCCCCTTTTATTATGGTTTTACTATTCAGTTTCTGTTAAGCAAACATCAGAGTCATTGCTGTTTACAAAGTAACCAATAATTCCACCTATAATAGCTGGTAATACCCAATCAAAGCCAAGGGCTGCAAAAGGTAATTTATGAATAAATGATATTGTAACAACTGAGCTATCTATTACTGTAAGTAAACTAGTTAAAAGAGTTGCATAGGCAACACCTTTATAAATTGTATTTTTAGTAAATACTTTTCTAAAACAATTCATTAATACTAAAGCAATTGAAATAGGATAGATAACTGTTAATATAGGAACTGAAATAGAAATTATCTTGTCAACTCCGAAATTAGCAACTATTGCGCTAAATGTACAAATGAAAATAACTATATGCTCATATTTGAATTTTTTATTACTTATATCTTCAAAATATTTACTTGTTACAGATGTTAAACCTATGGCTGTAGTAAGACATGCGAATGCAACAATTACACCTAATATTAATATTCCATTATTGCCTAATAAATTTTTGATTATATTAATTAACAATGCAGTTTGAGATATATTTTTATCATAAATAGATGAAACTGTAGCGCCTAAGTATGCTAATCCACCATAAACTAGGATTAATCCTATGCCTGCTACTGTTGCTGATTTTATAGTAAGATTTATGGTTTCTGTTTTATCTTTGTAACCCTTGCTTAAAAACGAAGCCATTATAAGCATTGTAATTCCACCAGTCCCAAGGGCGTCCATAGTTTGGTATCCCTGAGTAAGTCCTGTTACAAATAAACTACTTGAGTCAATGTTATTATTTAGTGCTCCAATAGGAGAAATTATTCCTTTTATTATTAAGAAAGCTAAAGTAATTAATAATACTGGAGTTAGAAATTTACCTATTATATCAATAACTTTAGTAGGTCTTATTGTTAGAATTAGTGTTAGAGTAAAGAATAATATTGAAAAGATAATAGGATTTAAATTAAACACTGGTGCTATGCTCATTTCAAAAGTTGTTGCTGCAGTTCTTGGAATGACTAGTATAGGACCTAAGCAAAGCATCATTATAAACTCCAAGCTAATACCAAATTTTTTACCCGCTCGTCCAACTACAGCTTGAAAAGAACCAGATTTAGCTACTGCAATTATAGATAAAAGTATTATTCCTACATCTGCAAAAATAAACCCTAAAAAACTTATTAACCAACCACTACCAGAAGTCATTCCTATGTATGGAGGGAAAATTAAATTGCCTGCACCAAAATAAATTGAAAACATTGCAAAACCAACAATTATTATATCTCTAAATTTTTTCATATTTTTTACCTCTTTCTTTATTAATATAGGGTTTCAAAAATGATTTTTAAATTATAACTTTATCAAATGATAAAGTTTAATATGAATAAAAAATTATATAAAAAAGACCACACAGCATTCACTATGTGGCCTTTAAGTGCCTAGGATAAAAAAACCACATAGTATTTATCTATGTGGCCTTGCATAACAAATTAACTTTAGCCATCATAGATACAAAACATTGCATGTTTGTACCTATGATTACCGTATATCATAAATACAAACCTAACTAAAGTAGCTAAAGTAATACATATTAAGTTGTAGTACACTGGTTAAGTTTATATTATTTATCATATTTAAAAACTCCTTATTATCTAAAAGTCATGTTTATTTAAAAATCATTATACATTGGTAACTTTTAAAATGCAATAAAATTTTATAAAAAATAAAAAAGTTTTCAATTTAGACTTAATAATTTCATAAATTAAGTTCTAATTAACAATATATTAAAAAAACTAAGAAATATATTAGATATATAGAAAGTATTGTTAATTGGTAGTTTTCTAATAATTTAAACTATATATTTTTATATGGTTCCAAGTTGACTTTAAAATTTATTCGTCAAATTTTTGTTATCAGTTGAGAAAAATAATTGCAAATATATTTAGTTAAGAACATTAACTGTTCACTATTCACTCTTAACTTTTAACTAAAATAATCTGTTAGTTATTGATAAAATATTAATTTGAGTTTTCTCATTTGATAAATGAATAAGTTTAAGCTTTAATTTGGAACCCTATATATATTAAATTTTATACAATAATATTATTTGGTTAACAATATAGACAAGATATAAAGTATGTATATATGTGAAGGGTAGAATATATAGAAAAACTTTTTATAGCCAGTACCCTTTTTATTATTATAAAGAAACATGAATATTGATGCAAATATCATCATCCATTGATAATTTTCAACAAATGTTACATGAAAATTAAATCCAGATCCCATAAATAATGAAGCTAAGGATATTATTATAAAAATTAATACTTCTTTTGTTCTATTGCTTCTAAATATGTAAAGCATAACTCCAATTATAATAAATATTATACCGCCTTCAACTAACATTGGGTTAGGAATAAATATCATGATGATTTGAAAAATAATTAAAGGAATATTTTCATTACTCATAATCATTAAAGATAATGCTGATAGCAATAAAGGAAGTAACATTAGTAAAATACTTTGAACTATAATTTTAAAACTTTTGTTTTTAATTCCAAGTTTAAATTTATCTACAAATACTATGTATAGCCCAGTTAAGAATAGTGTTGCAAAAATATTATTTATTATAATCATAGATGAATCTGTTGGAGAAGGAAATAATTTCATTATAAGTGTATTTCCTATAGCCATTAAAACTGAGGCTATATATAATCTTGATAAATATTTTTTTCTATTAGAAGTATAATACATACCTTCTGCTAAAGAAAACAAAAACATTGGAGCTACAAGCCTTCCAATACAATTGAACCATGTTGGAGCAAAATTAAAAAATTCATGTATGTGATCAAAAATCATAAAAATTATACCAATTAATTTAAGCTGGGTCATAGTAATGCCTTTTTTATTTAGTGTTGTTAAGTTCATAAACATACATCCTTTCTTTTTAAGTTGATAGTAAAATTATAAGGTTTAGAGATTAATTGATTATAAATTAAATCTTAAATAAAGCTTAATAATAAAGCTTTATTTAAAGACTAGAATCCGTAAAATTTAAAAAAATAAAAAAAATTATTAAATTATATTGCAATATATAAAAAACTGTGGTATTATAGAAAAATAGCGTAAGAGCTAAAAAAAATAAAGAAATAAAGAGTTTAGTTTAGGTAAATAGTTTCTCATGAATTGGAGATTATTGTATCAAATTGAAATCTTTTAATTTAGGAGGAATTATTATGACAGATAAGACAATATTATGCAAAGATTGCGGACAAGAATTCGTATTCACAGTAGGAGAGCAAGAATTCTACAAAGAAAAAGGATTCGATAACGAGCCTGTAAGATGTCAAGATTGCAGAAGAGCTAAAAAACAACAAAACAATAGAAGATAGTTTTATATTGTAAATCAACTGTTCTAAAATTTTATTTTAGAACAGTTTTTTTATGCTTTAAATTAAGTTATTTGTTATTTAAATTAACATCTAAATTAAACTTCTATTTTGGGAATTTTATAGTATGTATTCTATTTAAAAATAAGGATAAAATAATATTAAATATTTATTTAAATAGGAGGCATTAGGATGAGAAAAGGTGTTTTACCAGTAGCTTTAGGAACAGTAGTTACAGCAACAGGTGTTATTTTAGATACAAAACAAAGTAAAAGGCATAAATTTAGAAAAAATGATTACAAAAATATGGCAGGAGCACTTTTAGTTGGTGCAGGTGTTGCTCATATTCTTTTAGGTGGTATAGATATATCTAGAGATTAATAAAAAAATTTTGTAAGAGAATGGACTTTCTTGAAATATGGGTTTAACCCTATTTTAAAAAGGTTCATTTTCTTTATTTATTTAAAAAAATATTAAAAAATTTAATAATTGCAATTTAAATATGAGTAAGTATAATGATAAGATGTAAAAAGTGTAAATAAATGTTATAATATAACGAAAATAAAGTAATATTATAAAAAGGAGTAGACATATGGATAGTAAAAAATATTTTTATGATTATGAGGACTATGAAGATGGAGATAAGGATGCAAAGACGTTAGCTGCTGAAATTTTAGAAGATTCAGATTTGAATAATTTAAAAGAAGTTATAGTTGGATGTTGGGGAGAATCTTATGATAATGATGTACAAGCTATATTAGATATGATTGTAGATAATAAAGAAAAATTTGCTCATATAGAAAGTCTTTTTATAGGTGATATGGATTATGAAGAGTGTGAAGTATCTTGGATAGAACAAGGTGATTATAGTAGAATATGGGATGCATTGCCTAATCTTAGAAAATTAACTATAAAAGGAAGTCAAGGATTGTCTTTAGGTAATATAGAACATAAAAACCTTAAATCCTTAGAAATTATTTGTGGAGGAATTCCTAAATTAGTATTAAATCAAATAGGAAATAGTAATTTACCAGGTTTAGAAAAATTAAATATATATATAGGTGTAGATAATTATGGATTTGATGGAGCGTTAGAAGACATAAAAAAAGTAGTTGAAAATGAATCTTTAAAAAGTTTAAAGTATTTAGGTATAGGGAATAGCGAGATTCAAGATGATATAGTAAAAGTAGTTATAGAAAGTAACATAATAAAACAATTAGAAACTTTAAATTTTTCTAATGGAACATTATCAGATATAGGTGGTAATATTTTACTAGAGAATAAAGATAAGATAAACCACCTAAAATTTTTAGATTTACATTACCATTTTCTATCAGATGAATTAATGAATGAATTAAACAAATTGCCAATAAAAATAGATTTAGATGAACAAGAAGAGGTTGATGAAGAGTATGGAAATTGGCCTATGCTAACAGAGTAAGATCGATATGGAATTCTTATTAATTGGAGAAAAATTAAGTAAGCGTACTGAATTTTTTTTAAAAGCAGCAGTTGAGTTAGGTTATACTATTAAATTTTTGCCTTGGGAGAATTGGGAAAAAGAAGATTTACATAAAGTAAGTTTTATAAAAGTTGATCCGCCTATTCATAAAGAATATAAAATTAATAAATTACCTAAGCTTATAAATGATTATAAGAACAAATTAATGTTATTAGAAAATATAAAGGGCGTAACCTTTTTAAATAGTCCATTACAAATATACAATACTTTAGATAAATTTAAATGTAAAAATATACTTATGAAAAATGGTATTGCTACAACACCTATTATTGAAAGTAATATTAAATCTTTAGATGATTTAAGAGAATTTGTTCAGAATAAAAAGGTTTATGAAATATTCATTAAGCCTAGGTATGGTTCAGGGGCAGCTGGTGTTTTAGCATACAGGTATAATCCAAAGATGAATAAAGAGATAGTGTATACATCTATGGAAATAGATTATAAAAATGAAATTTGCAATACGAAAAAAATGAGAAAGATTACAGATCAAAATAAAATAAGCATGATTTTAAATTTGCTTTTGAAAGAAGAAATAATAGTTGAAAAGTGGATACCAAAATCAATACATAATGGATTAAGCTATGATTTAAGAGTAGTGTACCAATATGGAAAAATTGATTTTATTGTAGGTAGAGGAAGTAAAACACCAATTACTAATTTACATCTTAATAATTGTGGAATAGATATTGAAGACATTAAACTATCAAAAGAAATTAAAGATAAAATAGAAAACTTATGTTTTAGAGCCATGCAATGCTTTAAGGGGCTTAATAGTGCTGGAATTGATATTTTAATTACACCAAAGGGAAACCCTATGATAATAGAAATTAATGGACAAGGAGATCTGATTTATAAGGATATATTTAATGAAAATAAAATATACAAATCACAGATGAGAGGAATGATATGCAAAGATGAATCAGTTAAATAATGAGGTACCTATGGGAGCTATAGGAAAT
The DNA here is from genome assembly GCF_054767855.1 of Clostridium sp. CTA-19. Lineage (NCBI taxonomy): Bacteria > Bacillati > Bacillota > Clostridia > Eubacteriales > Clostridiaceae > Clostridium > Clostridium sp. CTA-19. The sequence continues at coordinate 85,426 of NZ_BAAABH010000009.1, forward strand.
ATAGATAAAGAGCCGGAAATAAATATGAATGAAGTTGTAGGAACACATGATATTTTATTTGTGTGTCTGGATACATTAAGGTATGATGTGGCAAAGGAAGAACAGGACAAGGGTACAACACCTTATATAAACAAATATGGGCAGTGGAAAAAATGTCATGCACCAGGAAATTTTACATATCCTTCACATCATGCTATGTTTTCAGGTTTCTTACCAAGTCCAGCAGAGCCTACTCCTATTATGGAAAGAGAAAGTCTCTTTTTCCCTAAAAATATAGGTTTAGGAAATGCAACTCCTAAAGGGGCATTTGCATTCGAAGGTTCTACTTTTATAGAGGGATTATCTAAAGTTGGATATCATACCATGTGTATTGGTGGGGTTGCCTTTTTTAATAAACGTTCCGATATAGGAAAGGTATTACCTTCATATTTTGAAAAAAGTTATTGGCATCCATCATTTAGTTGTCATATAAAAAACAGTTTTGATAATCAATTAGATTTTATAGAAAGAAAAGTAAAAGAAGTAGAAAATAATAAAAGGATATTTATGTATGTGAATATTGATGCTATACATTATCCAAATAATTTTTATTTAGATGGTGCAAAACAAGATAATAAAGACACTCATGCTGCAGCACTTAAATATGTAGATAATAGGATAGAAAGATTATTTGATATATTTAGGGAAAGAGGAAAAACTTTTGTCATTTTATGTTCAGATCATGGAACATGTTATGGAGAAGATGGATATGAATTTCACTGTGTATCCCATGAAATAGTATACACAGTTCCATATAAACATTTTTTCCTTTAATGTAAAAAACGAAGAAAGAAGGTGAGTATTTTGGATAAATCACCGATATATTATCAGTACATGTATAGTTATCCCCATAAAAATGCTTATTATGAAATAGAAGAAGAAAAAATTTTAAATGCTATTTCAAATTTAAAAGATGACAATCTTACTCTTTACATACATGTTCCATTTTGTGAAAGCAAATGTGGATATTGTAATTTATTTTCAATACCTAACACAAGTGAAGTTTTATTAGAAAAATATATAGATACTGTATGTAACCAGATAATTCAATATGGCAATAAATTATGTGAAAATCATATTAAGTTTACAAATCTAATATTAGGTGGAGGAACGCCACTCATACTTTCTATAGAACAGATGGAAAGGATTTTTAAAACTTTAGAAGAAAACCTTTCTATAAAAACAGATGAAGCTAACTTTGTTATAGAAACTTCGCCAAATCAAACTGACTTAGATAAACTTTTATATCTTAAAAATAGAGGGCTTAACCGTATAAGTATAGGAATACAGTCTTTTGTAGAAGATGAATTGAAATGTATTTATAGAAATCATAAAAAAGAAAGTTGTTACAAAGCTTTAGATAAAATAATAAATCTTAAATTTGATGCAGTTAATATAGATTTGATTTATGGAATAGAAGGTCAAACAAAAGGATCATTAATCTATTCTATTAATGAAGCTTTAAGGTATAAACCGGAAGAAATATTTATTTATCCCCTTTATATAAGGGAAGATACAAAGATATTTGGAAGGATGAATTTGAATTATGACTTTCAACATGAAATGTATGATATAGCAGTAAAAGAATTAAATAAAAATGGTTATATTCAAACATCTATGCGACGCTTTGTAAAAAGAGTAAGTGAAAATAATCTTAGCTGTGGTTTTGAGCAAATGCTATCAGTTGGATGTGGTGGAAGAAGTTATATAGGAAACCTACATTTTTGTGAGCCATATACTTCAAAAAGAAATGATTGTAAAGAAGTTTTAAGTAATTATGTAGATAAAGATAATTTTTTTAAAGGATTAAAGGGATATGAGTTGAATTTTGAAGAAGTAGAGCGTAGGTTTATTATTAAAAATTTGGGGTATTATAAAGGTTTAGATTTAAAGGAATATAAGAAAATATTTAGTAAAGATTTGTTAAAAGCTTATCCAATATTTGAAGAACTTTTTAAAGAAAAACTTATTGAACTAGAAGGAAAAAAATTAAGACTTACTAAAAAAGGCATAAAATATTCTGATGTAATTTTACCATTTTGGATTTCTGACACAGTGAAAGAAAGGATGAAAAAATGATAGAACATGCTACTGGAATTACCTATCGTGGAGAACTAAAATCTTGTAATTATAATTGTAGTTATTGTCCATTTTCTAAAAGAAAATATAGTATTAAGGAAATAGAACGAGATAAAGATAAATGGTGTAATTTTTTAAATAAAATATCAAATATAAATTTCAAAGAAAATGTTAGTGTTTTAATATCACCTTACGGTGAAGCTCTTATACATAATTACTATGTTAAAGGAATTGCGAAACTTTGTAGAGTAAAAAAAATTAGAAAAGTAGGATGTCAAACTAACTTAAGTTTTAATGTTCAATCCTTTATTCACGAATTAGAAAAAGAAAATGTGAATTTAGATAAGATAACTTTATGGTGTACATATCATCCAGAGATGACAAAAGTAGATGAATTTATAGAAAAAATAAAATATTTACATAAAAAAATAAATTTAAGCGTAGGTGTAGTTGGAAATCCAAAAGATATTGAAATCATAAAAAATTTAAGAAATAGTTTACCTGTAGAAGTTTATTTATGGATTAACAGTATGGATGGACTTAATAGAAAATATACAGAAGAAGAAATAAGTATATTTAATGATATAGATCCTATGTTTGATTTAGAAGTAAAAAATTATTTAAATAAAGGGAAATGTATAGGCGGAAAAGAACATTATTTTATAGATTTTAAAGGGGATATTTATCCATGCAATAAAGTACGTAAAACATTAGGAAATTTATATAGTAATGATACTATCAAAAAGGAGACAAGTTGTTTAAAAGGAAGATGTGATTGTTATTTATCTTACTCACATTTGAAGGGTTTAAAAAAGTTGGATTTTTTTAATAAAGATGAGTTAGTAAGGGTACCTAAAAGACTAGATATAAAAGCAATATTTTTAGATATAGATGGAACATTAGTAAGCAAAGATGGAAAAATAAAAAATGAAGATATATTAGCTTTAGAATATTTAAGTAAAATAGCTTTAATTTATTTGAACACAGAATTACCCTATGAAAAAGCGATGAAGAAGTGTAAGAAGATAAAAAGGTTATTATCAGGTGGAAGTTTTGCAAATGGTGCACATATAGTAGAAAAAACTAATAACTATGAAGTTTATAACTATTTGTTAAAAATACCTAATTTGTGTAATGAATATAAGATTTATAGCTATAAAGATAGACCATATAAGATATTGATGAGGGGTAAAATAGATAGTGAAATAATAAAACATATGAATAATAGTGGTCATTATAATATCATACATAATCATGGAAGATTAAGTATAGTCAATAATGGTGTAAATAAATTAAGTGGTTTATCAGTGATATGTGAAAAGTTAAAGTTAGATAAAGAAAAAGTTATGGTAATAGGTAACTCTAATAATGATTTATCCATGATTAAAGGAATATATCATTCCGTTGCAGAGACAGGGGCATCAAAAGAATTAATAGAAGAGGCGAGGTATAGGTTAAAAGTAGCTCAATTGCCTTATATTATTTAATAAAAAGAATGAATTTAAAGTTTTAAAGAGCTATTCTAAAATATAATTCCACTTTAGAATAGCTCTTTAAATTTATAATAATTTAAATTGATAAATTGAAAATCTTTCGCGAACATCAAGAGCATATAACCCATGTAACTTAACTTCTTTTTTTAATGTGAAAGGGGTGAAGTTTTCAAGATAATAGATATAGTCTTGAGAAGGATAATAAAGTATAATTTCTACCTCGCGGTTATATTCTTCTACAGAAATCAAAATATTTAATATAACTTTCATAAATATTTGCATAGAAAAAGGGTTGAAAAAGTAAAATTTATTATCCTTTGGATTAACTTCATAATTTTCAGCATAGCAGTTTAAAAAATTTATTTTTTTACAGTTTCTATTATGCTCTTTCAAATATTCTTTTTTGTTATCAAGAGCTTCTTGATAAAAGAATTTATTCATTTCAATTCCCGTTACATAACAATCAAAAAAGTAATTTAAATAAAAGTTAAGTCTTCCTTTACCACATCCGAAGTCAATTACTCTATCATCACTTTTAAAATCATATTCTTTAGAAAGTGCTTCAAGTGCATAATATGATGTTGGCTCATATCTATTGTAGTGAAGAGATTCATAGTATTCTTTTTGTTCGCCAGAAGTTTTTATATTAAGTAGTTTTTCAAAAGTTTGATCATTCATTATAGTCCTTTCTGTTTTACAGGATAAAACATATGTTATTTTGAATAATCATAAATTCTCAACTCTTAATTAAGTATAATACCCTAAATATAACATTTAATACTATAAAAGTAGCTTTTTAATTTCATCTAACTGCTCTATTGTTTGGTTATAACCATTATTGTAACCTTCAGTTAGTACATCTATGTTTTTTTCAAAACTATCAATAGCTTGATTGGATTTAGGTCTTATTATTATTGCCTTACCTTGTTGCTCTAACTCTTCACAATATTTTACAGTTTCATTGTATAAATTATGTCTTGTTAGAATAGGCTTGCACAAATTTGGGTACTTTCTTTTTAAAACCTTTGAAGCCATTAAATTTTTCTTGGAAAATTCTTTTACATATCCCTTAGGTCTAGTAAGTATTATTAAATGCTTTTCATTACCATCTTTAATAGCTTTTTTTATAGGTATTGGATCACATATTCCGCCGTCATAATAATAATTTTCATTTATTTTTATTGGTGGAAATAAAAATGGTATAGCACAAGTTGCTCTTAACATAGTACATTTATCATCTAAATTTTTTGCATCTAAGTACTCTGTTTTACCAGTTTTAGCATTAGTAACACCTACTAAGGCTGTTCCTTCATATTTTAAGAAAGTGTCCATATCAAATGGATTTAGTTTGTTAGGGATTTCATCAAAGGCAAAATCTAATCCAAAAGCACTTTTACATTTAAAAAAGTTTCTGAACCCTAAATATCTTTTATCATTTCTATAGGATTTTAATACGTCAAGGTTTCTTCCCCTTTGCTTAGATAAATAAGAAACACCATGTGTAATTCCAGCAGATACTCCTATACAATAAGGAAAAATAATATCGTTATCTAAAAGTGCATCCATTGCACCTGAACTAAATATAGGTCTAAAAGTTCCACCTTCTAATATTAAACTAGCCATAAATATCTCCTTTCCGTTATAGAAAACATATAAAAAATTATATACCTTATATAGTTAATATACAAACGCTAAAATTATTTTAAATAAGTATTATTGTATATAAGTAGCTTTTATATAAATATAACTAAGTTAAAAGAATGTAATATATTTTAAAAAAAATAAATATATTAAAGTGAAGCCATTTGTTTAGGAGAAAAAAATGAATTTTATTAGAGAAGTTTTAAAACTATATATTGAGCGGATAGACTTTTTTTTAGAGTTAGTTATTCAGCATTTAGTATTATCTTTTGTAGCTGTTGTGATTTCTACAATAATAGGTATTTTTTTAGGGGTAATAGTATGTGAAAATAAAAAATTGTCTAATCCCATAAAAGGAATTACAAATTTTTTATACACAATCCCATCAATAGCAATTTTAGGATTTTTAGTTTCTTTTTCTGGAGTTGGAAATGTTACAGCTATAATTACATTATCATTATATGGATTGTTACCTATAATTACTAATACTTATACAGGTATTGAAAATGTAGATAAGGATGTTATAGAAGCAGGAAAAGGTATGGGTGCAACTAAAAGGGAACTGCTTTATAAGATAAAACTACCACTTGCTCTACCAGTAATTTTTGCTGGATTTAGAAATATGGTAGTTATGACCATAGCACTTTGTGGTATTGCATCTTTTATAGGGGCAGGGGGGTTAGGAGTTGCTATATGGAGAGGAATTACAACTAATAATCCAACAATGACTTTTGCTGGAAGTTTACTTATTGCACTTATAGCTTTGACTATAGATTCAATTATGTCTTGTATTCAAAAAGATATAAATATAAGATTTACAAAAGGCAAAGTTAAAAGAAAGGTGATGGGGACAAAAAAACATATTGGGGTTATAAGCATTTTATTAGTTATAATCATATTTATAGGAGCAAGTTTTAGCAGAAAAGAAACTATAATAATTGCATCAAAACCAATGACTGAACAGTATATTTTAACTGAAATTATGGCACAACTTATTGAAGAGAAAACATCAATAAAAGTTGAAATTAAAAAAGGTATAGGTGGGGGAACAGCTAATATTCATCCCGCTATAGTAAAGGGAGAGGTTGATATTTATCCAGAATACACAGGTACATCATGGGAGTATGTATTAAAGAAAAAAAGTCAGAGTGAAAACACATATGAAGAACTAAAAAAAGAATACAAAGAAAAGTATGATTTAAATTGGTTTAATTTATATGGATATGATAGTAATTATGCAATAGTGGTTAATAAGGAATTAGCTGAAAAATATAATTTAAAAACCTATTCTGATTTAGCAACAATAAGTGATAAGTTAGTCATAGGGGCAGAATATGATTTTTATGAGAGGGAAGATGGCTATAATTCATTAGCGAAACTATATAATTTTAATTTTAAAGATACTTTAGATTTAGACATGGGATTAAAATATAAAGCACTTTCATCTAATAAAATAGATGTAATAATGGCCTCAACTACAGATGGTCAGCTTGTAAATGAAAATTATTTGGTTTTAAGGGATGATAAGAGATTCTTCCCTAACTATTTAGCAGGGACAATAATAAGAGAAGAGACTTTGAAAAAATATCCAGAGCTTATAGAAGTGTTAAATTTATTAAATAATACTATAACAGAAAAGGAAATTATAAATATGAACTATAAAGTAGAAGTGGAGAAAAAAGAAGATTTTCAAGTTGCAAAAGAGTTTTTAATAGAAAAAGGAATAATTAAGTAGGAGAGAGTTATGAAGTATGAAGAGTAAACCATTAATAAGTTTTTGTAATGTTAGTAAGATATATGATGATAAAATTGTGCTGAAAAATTTAAATTTAGATATATACAAAGGTGAGTTTGTAACGGTTATAGGTGGATCAGGAAGTGGGAAAACAACTGCATTAAAATTAATAAATGGGCTTATAACTCCAGATGATGGAAAAATAATTGTTGATGGTAAAAATTTAAAAGATACGAATTTGATTGAACTCAGAAAAAATATTGGATATGTAATTCAAAGCATTGGCTTATTTCCTCATATGACAGTAGAAAAAAACATATCTTTTGTTTTAGATTTAAACAAAAATAAAAAAGATAGTTCTTTGGAGAAAGTAAAAGAGCTTATGAATACTGTTCAGCTTGAAGAAGAATTAATAACTAGATATCCTTCACAGTTAAGTGGGGGGCAGAAACAACGAGTAGGTATAGCAAGGGCGTTAGCATCAAATCCATATATATTATTAATGGATGAGCCATTTGGTGCAGTAGATGAAATAACAAGACATGTTTTACAAGATGAATTATTAAAAATACAAAAACAATTAGGGATAACCATTTTTTTTATAACTCATGATATAAATGAAGCATTAAAATTAGGTAGTAAGATAATAATAATGAATGATGGAAAAATAGAGCAAATAGGAACTAGTGATGAAATAAAATACAACCCTAATAGTGAGTTTGTAAAAAAATTAATAGCTTATTAGTTTAAAAAATAGTATGAATTTTAATTTGAAATAATGATTATGTATATTTTAAGACTTCAGCATAATTTAGTTCTATGCTGAAGTCTTTTTGCAAATTAATATTTATTTTATATGTAAAAATATGATTAAATAGTATATTGTTTTTTGTACTTTTTTATGTAATGTATAGAAATGAAAGTTGTTATAATCTCTGAAAGTGGAATGCTTAGCCAAACACCATCTATTCCTAAGAAATATGGAAGTATAAATCCAAATACAAGTGCAAAGAGAAAGGTTCTAGCAAATGAAATTATTGCAGATACTTTTCCGTTAGAAAAGGCTGTAAACATTGCAGATGCAAAAATATTAATTCCTACAAATAAAAATGCAATAGAAAACAATTTTAGTCCATGTATAGCAAGTATGAAAACTGGACTAGAATAAGGCACAAATATTCTCACTATGTATTTTCCAAAAATTAATGATGATAGAAATATAATTATAGAAGATACTGAAATAAATATTTTAGAGTAGTTAAAGGTTTCTTTTAGTTTATATTCATTTTTCGCCCCATAGTTAAAACTTATAAGTGGGGATATACCAGAGGAAAAACCTAGATATGTAGATACTAAAAGGAAATGAGCATATAAAATTATTGTTAATGCTGCAACACCATTTTCACCAGCATATTTAAGAGTAAGCATATTAAACAATAATGTTACAAAACCAGTTGAAAGTTCGGTAACCATCTCAGAAGAGCCATTTAACATAGTGTTTTTTATAAGGTTTAAGTTAAATTTAGTTTTTGTAAATTTAAGTTTAGATTTTTTTGTAAAGAAATAACTAAATCCCATTAATGTAGATATAAACACTCCAACAGAAGTTGCAATTGCAGCACCAGCTATACCAAGGTTAAAGTATTTTATAAGAATATAATCCAAAATTATGTTTATAATACCACCGACAATAGAAAGTAATAAGCTGAATTTGAAATTACCATCAGTTCGTACAAAAAATTCAAACATAGATTTTACAACGAAAAATGGTGAAAACATGAATATTATTCTTCCATAAGAAATACAATATGGCAATAGATTATCAGTAGCACCTAAAATCACGGAAATATCTTCTATGAATATATAACCTATTAAGCCTAGAATAATACCAATTATAGAAGCAACTAGAAAAATTAGTGAAAAAGCTTCATTGGCTTTTTTGAGTTTGTTTTCACCAAGATTTATAGCTACAAGAGCACTACCGCCAGTTCCAAACATAATGGATATACCAAAAATTAAATTTATTATAGGCAATGTTATATTGATACTTGCAAGTGCATCAGAGCCTATGAGTATTGATACAAACACTCCATCTACAATTGTATATAATGATATAAATATCATAGATATAATTGCTGGAGCGACAAATCTTAAAAACTCAATGAAAGTAAATTTCTTAGTAAAAGTAGCTTCCATTAAAACCCCTCCTTATATAACTAATTGATAAAAATAATTATAAAGTGTATAGTAACTATACAGTCAAGGAAAATATATATTAAAGGTTTTATTATAGGATTAAGGAGGGAACATGGGCAATAATGTTAAAGATAAATATTTTACTGTAAGTGAGTTTGCTAAATTATGTGGGGTTCAAAGAAAAACTCTCATTTTTTATGATAAAATAGGTATTTTTTCACCAGAATATAGAGATGAAAATAATTATAGACTTTACAGTTTAAGTCAGTATGATACGTTTACTATATTATTGGAATTAAGAGAACTTGATGTTTCATTAGATGAAATAAAGAAATATTTATATAATAGGACTCCACAAGAATATATAAGGCTTTTAAAAGATGAGAAAAGTAAGGCTACACTAAAAATTAAGAAATTAGAAAAAATGATTTATAATCTAACAAATAAAATAGGTGTCGCTCAAAAAGGCATGAAAGAATTTGAGAATAATAAAGTTTATATAAAAAAGTGTGAAGAGGAGTATTTAATATTATCAGATTTAAGTAGTTCTTCTCAAAATGAAATAATGATGGATGTTATTAATTTTGTTAAATATTGTGACGAAAATAATATATATGATGGATATCCAATAGGAGCAATAGTAAGAAAAAGCGATGTGGAAAATGAAAAATTTAATATTTTAAGTAAGTTATTTATAAAATTAGACAATAAAATAAATAATAATAAACTATTTGTAAAGCCCAGAGGCGAATATGTATGTATAAATCATAAAGGTGATTATGAAAGCACATATAAATCTTATGAAAAAATATTAAAATTTATTAAAGAGAATAATTATAAAATAATTGGAGATTCATATGAAAATACATTATTGGATTTCTTTGCACTTAAAAATGAAAAAGAATATTTAACTGAAATTATGATTAGAGTTATAAAAATATAGATACATGATCAGAATCACTTACAATTCAACACTATATTTTGTATAAAAATATTTTAAAGCTATTGAAAAATTTTAAATTTAAGCTTGTTTCCCTATATGTTAATTAAGTATGAGGGTGAGAAATACTTGTTATTTACTATAAATCTTTACTTTTATAAGACATTGATGTTTTTGTTTACACTTAAAAATTTTTTAATGTGATTTAATTTAAAATCTATATATTCATAAAAAAAATTAAAGTTTAAAAATAATGATATAATTTTAGTTTTTATAAGCTAATTTGCATAAAAAAGTATAAAAAAGTATAATAGATAATATGTGAACATAGGAATATATAATCTATATTTAACTTATCATTATAAGATTCTGTTATGATTTTAGTATAAGATGAATTTATTAGATATTACTAATTTAAAAATCCATAGATGTATAAGTTGAAACTAGAATTTGAAAACCTATATTGAAAGACTATATGAACGGTATTATAGTTTAAATTTAAAATTTTATTTTGGGAGAGAGTTCAAATATGAATCAAGAATTAATTAATTACATAATTGAAGCTAATAAAGAATTAGCTATAAAAAAAGAATTGAAATTTTCTTTAAAAGAATGCTTAAGTGATCTTACAAAAAATAATCTAACTGACTTAGCTGGAATATATGAAATTGTTGGTAGACATAAAATGAAGAAAGATATGTTAGTAGATGAGTTATGTAGTAAGATTCAAGATGCTAATATATTGCAAGAAGATTTGGTTCCAGTAGATGCTGATGGGATGAAATTACTTCAGGAACTTAGAAATGAGAAGTATATAGAATGTACAACTATGCCAGTTGAAAATTATATATTTCTATATAATATAGGAATGGCTTTTACATATATTTCGGAAAATAAAGTATATATAGTTATGCCAACTGAAATAAAACATCTTACTGAAAAAATCAACTTTGAAAAGTTAGCGGTAAAACAAGAAAGATATAGAAATGTGCAAGAGTATTTATTAGCATTTTCTAATTTATATGGAATATTTGAAATAGAATTTTTTATGAATATTTTTAACGATAATAATGATGAAAAATTAGATGAAGAAGAATTTTTAGATATATTAGGTAAGTTTGCTGGTAATGTAGGTATGATTGAGTTCGATGATGAAAAAATTATACACCAAGCATTATTGGTTAATGAAGGAGAATATGAAACATTACAAGAACTTAGAGAAGGCAAAGAATACAAAATTTTACCTAATGAAGAATTGCTTAAATACGCAGATGAAGATTATGTGGAATTAACAGAGGATCATATAAAGTTAAAAAATTATTTAAATGAAATATGTATGAATACTGAGCTTGCAGAAGAAACCTTTGAAGATATATGCATGGGACTAGTAGATTCTGATTTTGATATTCAAAGAGTTCTTTTTGAGTTAGATAGAAGAAAAATAGAAATAAAAAATAGAAAACAATTAGATGAGATTGTAAAATTAGTAGCAAATGTTTCTAATAATTCAAGAAAATGGAGCAACAAAGGTTTTACTCCAAAAGAATTATCTTTAACGAAGTTAAATGTTAATGCTAATAAAAAGATAGTTGGAAGAAATGAACCTTGCATATGTGGAAGTGGCAAAAAGTACAAAAAATGTTGTGGAAAATAAATTTATAAAAACAAAAAGCATCTCAATTTATTATGGGGATGCTTTTTATTTTTATTTAGGAATGTATAATGAAAAAATTGGATAATATAACTTACATAGCAATTTAGAAAATCTAAGATATGAATGATTTAATTCTGAAAAAGTGTATAACTTCTAAAGTGGAAAGTGGTCAATAATTAATATAGTATTATATGTTAAAATTATAAAGTGTGGAGTTGAAAACATTATGGAATTTTATAATCAAATGGCATTAAGTGAGCTTGAAAAATGGAAAAAGGAAATGAGAAAGGGACCATCTATATTTGAAAAAGCTACTAAAGGAGTTCAAAATAAGTTTAATGGAATATTGCCCAATAAATATCATGAGTTTATGACTAGTACAATAAAAAATATGACTCAAGCAGTTTTATTTGGCTCAAAATATATTACTAAAAAACCTTATTTAGGTTTGTCTTTAAAGGAAAGGGAAGATTTAGTTGAAGAAAAAACTAAAGTTTATAAAAATACAGCAATTATAGAAGGTGCTGGAACTGGCGCCGGGGGGATAGCGTTAGGAATTGCTGATTTTCCATTATTATTAGGAATAAAAATAAAGCTTCTTTATGATATTGCTGCTATTTATGGCTTTGACGTTAAGGATTATAAAGAGAGATTGTATATACTAAATATATTCCAGCTGGCTTTTTCAAGTAAAAATCATGTAAATAAAGTCTTTTATACTATGGAAATTTGGGAAGATTATTGTAATATGTTACCAGATGATATAAATTTTTTTGATTGGAAAACATTTCAACAAGAGTACAGAGATTATATAGACCTTGCTAAATTATTACAGATGATACCAGGGGTAGGAGCTTTTGTAGGAGCTTATGTAAATAATAAACTTATAGAAAAATTGAGTAACACTGCAATACAAGCATATAGAATGAGAATACTTATTTAAAGTAAAATTATATATTATATAATTTAAAAGTGTTTAAAATAAAGGGGCTGTTGCACGTCCTGTTTAGGCAATCGCTAACCCCGTCCTTGGGGTTAGGTTCTGAAAATAAAACACAAATTTATAAGATTTTCTAATTCTATTTTTAATGAATAACTTATTTAAAAATTTTCTTACCATATTTTGAATTCAGAAATATTAATAAATGTCTTTTACAGTATAATTTTTTTGCGACATCTCCTCTATTTTACGTATCCAAGTTTTTGAACAAGTAATTTTAAAAGTAAACTTGACACCTTATAAGAAAAACGGAACTTTTAATACATATATTCAAATTATTGGATTAAAATGTATTTATATGCTAAAATTTAAGTAAATATTATGTTGAGTTTTAAGTGAATATTTAGAAGGGAATAAAATTTAAGTATACAAATATGTTAAGGTTACTTAAGATAGAGGAAATAAAATATGGAAAAGCAATTTTTATATTTAATAGGTCAATATGTTTTTGCTACCTTATTAATGAGATCAGCATTATATGAAAATAAACCCAAATTAAACTTAAAAAGTTGTGGAGTTTCACTTATATATTTGTTAATTCTTTTTATAATATCAACGGTTTTCAAATTAGATAACGGTGTTGTTATAGCTCAGTTCATATATATTTTTTTGTTTCCTATGAAATATAGAATATATAAAGGATCAATTAGAGAAGTCTCTTTTGTATATTATTCATCACTTGTAGCTACTTTATCAATAATAACAATTCATATATTATGTGAAGATTATATAATTTTAAATGGAGTTAACAAAGGTAATGTTATCATATATAATTTATGTTTTAGCTTTATAGGTATAATAATATTATTATTTAATTTATTTCATGTTGCCAGAGTATATAGGCCTAATATTAAGACATTGAGAACAAAAATAGGTTATTTAATATCATTTGTACCTTTTTCATATGTAATTTCTTTAACTCTACTATTTAGATTTATTATATTTCATAATTGTTTTTATGGAGTAATAATTTATAGTATATTTTGTTTGGGTACATTGATCTTTTACCCATTAATATATTTTTTTACTAAAAATATGAAATCATTAGAAGAAGCTATTTTTACTGCGGAAACAGATAATATAACTAGTGCTTATAGTAGAAGAAAATTTGAAGAGGATATCTTAAGTTTAATAAAAAAAGACATTGAATTTGGAATTTTCTATTTAGATATAAATGATTTTAAAAGTATAAATGATAATAATGGACATATTTTTGGCGATAAATGCTTAAAACATTTTATTGATATATTAAAAGAATATATTAATAAAGATGGACAAATATATAGGATAGGTGGAGATGAATTCTCAATAATAACTACTAAATGTGAAAAAATTTCAGATATTATTGAACTAATATGTAAAAACAAAATATATTTAAAAAATGATATAAATGAAAAAATTAATATTTCATTTAGTATAGGAAAAGCTATTTATCCGATAAATGGTAAGAATGTAACTGAAATTTTAACATTTGCGGACAATGAAATGTATAGAAATAAATGCTTTAAAAGAGGTAATTGATTATATAGCTATTTAGGATTGAAACTTAAAGGCTTTATAAGTACATCGACTTTAAATTTTTTCTTTATAACTATATAATTAGATTATAATTTTTATATGTATAATAAATTAAATAATAACTATTAAATTAAGATTAAAGTCCAATTAACAATATATTTAAGAAAGGAGTAATATGAAGTACGTTGACTCAAAGAAAATGAGAGAAATAGACAGTTATTGTATAAATCAATTAGGTATAAGTGGAATGATACTTATGGAAAATGCAGCAATAAAAATATTTAATGAGGTAGATGAAAAATTAAAAGAAATGTCTAATTCAAATATAGTTATAATTTCAGGTGTTGGCAATAATGGTGGAGATGGACTTGCATTATCAAGACATTTGCATTTACATAATTATAATGTGGAAGTATTTATAGTAGGAAATTTAAATAAAGCAAGTAATGATTTTAAAGAAAATTTTCAGATTATAAAGAATATAAATAAATTAGACGATAATAAGATAGGACTAAACTTCATAAATGAAAATACAGATTTAAAACAATTACAGACTTTAAATTATGCAGATGTAATTATTGATGGAATGTTTGGAACTGGGTTGAAAAGGAAAATTACAGGTGTTTATGAAAGTTTAATTCTAGAGGTCAACAAAAGTGTCGCTTATACTATAGCTATAGATATTCCATCTGGAATAAATAGTGATAATGGAGATGTTATGGGCGTAGCAATAAAAGCTGATGAAACTATAACATTGCAGTTACCAAAAGTAGGATTTTTAAAGGAAAATATATCAGAATTTTGTGGCAATATCAAGGTGGTTGATATAGGAATTCCTAAAAAAGTTATAGAAATGTTATAATATATAAATGTTTTGGGGGGTAGAAATAATGAGAGTTGAAGGGCTAATTCCAAGAACTAATACTATGTTTTCACAAATTAAAAAGGATGAGGAGAATATAAAATTAAATTTAAATAAAAATAATAAATTTAAAAAAACTGATATTATAAGCAATTTTCAAGAAGCTAAAGAAAACTTAATAAAACAAAAAGAAAATTTACAAAAACAAGATTTAACACCAGAAGAGAAAATTGAAAAAAATAAAGAGCTAGATGCTAAAATAAAGTTAGTAGAAGATCAAATGCAACAAGCTCTTATGATAGAAAAAGAAAAAGAATTAGAAAAAACAAAAGAAAAACTAGAAAATAAAGAAAAAGAAAATAAAAGTGGTGATGAAGAAAAAGATGGTGTTATAGTTTCCGAAAGTCTTAAAAATTTAATTAAAGCTAGAAATAGTATGGATAATATACATTCATTAAATACTACTAAAGGAAATTTAAAAGTAGAGTTAGGATATCTTGAATCTGTGAAATATCCTAATAATTTTGTTTCTAAGCAAAAATTAAAATTAGAAAAATCTATTCATAATATAGAAAGTAGGGCGAATAGTGAACTTAGTAAGGCAAATAGGGCTATAAAAAAAGAAAGCAATATGAAAAAGGAAAATGAGATAAAAAAAGAAGATAAAAAAGATATTATAGAAGATTAGAATATAGGGTTTTTTTAAACCCTATATTTATTTGTAAAATTATGCAATGATAATTATATTAATATAATTAAATTTTATTGTCTAATAAAGATTATAAGTATAAAATTAGGCTTTTTAAGTTATTTTGTTTTTATTTTTTATGAATTTTATTTAAAATAGAGATATATTTCAAAAATGTAATGTAATTTTAAGATTATGTCATGTTAATTTAAGGTTAATTTAATAATGCTAATGTATAATAGAGTAAGGCAAGTTTAAATCTTAGCAATTATCAGTTGAAAGGTTTAAAAGTAGTATTTATTTAAGCTATAGTTAAAATAGAAGTTCAAATAAAATTGCTCATAGAATCTAAAACTATTTTTATTTGAAATTATTTATTGAATTTTAAGTATTTTCGACAATGGTTCAATACTTATTAAATCCGATTTTGAATGGATAGTTTTAAAAGTTAACTTATAACTTTTTATACAAAGGTTAAAATCATAAAAACAAAAGTAAAGGCGGTGATTAAAATATTATGGAAGGAAAACTAAAAGGACTTAATGACAAGGATGTAGAAGAAAGAATTAAACGTGGTAAGGTTAATAATATTCCTAAACCACCTTCCCGAACATTAGCTCAGATTTTAAGAGCTAATATATTAACAAGCTATAATATTTTAAATATATCATTAGCAGTGCTGTTAATCTTAATAGGTTCACCTAAGGATGCTGTTTTTATAGTAATAGTAATAGCAAATATAATATTAGGTGCATTTCAAGAAATACATGCAAAAAAAATATTAGAAAGGTTAGCAGTCATTAATAGTAAAAGAGCATATGTTATAAGAAATGGAAAAACTAAAAATATTACAGCAGATGAAATAGTAATAGATGACATAATGATTTTAAAGACAGGAGATCAGATATTAGTAGACTGTGAAGTTATACAAGACGTTGAAATGGAAGTTGATGAATCTATGATTACTGGTGAATCAGATTCTATATTAAAGCAAAATGGGAGTAAACTTTTATCAGGTAGTGTTGTAACAGCAGGTCAGTGTTATGCAGTAGCACGTTGTGTCGGAGAAGAAACATATGCAGCAAAACTTGCAAATGAAGCAAGGAAATTTAAACTAATAAATTCTGAACTTCAAAAATCTACAGGAAAGATATTTAAAATAATAATGTGGATGATACTTCCATTAGGAGTACTTTTAACCACTAGTCAACTTATGTCAGGAAATGAAAGTTGGAAAAGTGCATTAATTGGTTCTGTTACAGGAATTATAGGAATGATTCCAGAAGGATTAATTTTATTAACTAGCACCACTTTTGTTGTGGCAGTTATAAGACTTTCTAAACTTCATACTCTTGTTCAGGAATTACCAGCTACAGAGGTTTTAGCTCGTGTAGATGTGTTATGTTTAGATAAGACAGGAACAATTACTAAAGGTGATTTAAAAGTAAGTGAAATTGTAGCATTAAAAGAAAATAATATAAAAGATGTAGAAAAATATACATCTGCAATAGCATATAGTTTTTTAGGTGGGAATCAGACTAATAAGGCTATACTTGACAAATTTAAGGAAAATCCAAATTTGAAAGTAAAAAGTAAAATTCCTTTCTCATCTAAAAGAAAATGGACAGCTGTAGAATTTGAAGATGAAGGAGCATGGGTATTAGGTGCACCAGAGGTTATTTTAAAAGAAGGTTATGTAAATATAGCTAAATGTGTCAAAAGTGCAGCAGAGGCTGGAAAAAGAATTCTTTTATTAGCAAAATTTAATGGAGAAATTTTAAATGAGAATTTAAATGGAAATGTACAGGGGGTAGGGCTTGTATTTCTTGAAGATATAATAAGAGATAACGCTGAAGAAGCTATAGATTATTTTGAAAAAGAAAATGTAAAAATAAAAATTATATCAGGAGATAATCCGATAACTGTTTCAGCTATAGCTAAGAAAGTTGGAATTAAAAATGGAGAAAAATATATTGATTCTAGATTACTTCCAGAAAGTGAAGAAGAATTAGCTAAAGTTGTAGAAGAGACATGTGTATTTGGTAGAGTGACACCTCATCAAAAGAGAAGAATAGTTAAGGCTTTAAAATCTAATGAGCATACGGTAGCTATGACAGGGGACGGAGTTAATGATGTTTTAGCATTAAAGGAAGCTGATTGTGGTATAGCTATGGCTAGTGGTGCAGATGCTACAAAGGCGGTGGCACAACTTGTACTTATGAATTCAGATTTTGCTTCATTACCAAGTGTTGTAACAGAAGGACGTCAACTTATAAATAATTTAGAAAAAGTATCAGAACTTTTCTTATCTAAAATAGTATATTTTATAATTATGTGTATATCATTTTCGCTATTAAGATTACCATTTCCTATTACTCCATTTCAATTAACTTTAATTGGGAGTATAACTATAGGAATACCATCATTTTTCTTAGCGTTAGCACCTAACAAAGAAAGAATTAAAAAGAATTTTTTGAAAAGAGTTTTACAAGTGTCAATACCTAATGGGGTGATGATAGGGATAAGTACTACAATTGCTTTTCTTGTGGGCTTTCATAGTGGACTTTCTATGAAACAGTCTTCATCATTATCTTTAGTTGTGTTTACTGCATTAAGTTTATTTGTTGTATTTAAGGTGTCAAGGCCATTAAATCTATATAGAATATTGATATTGTTTGGAATGGTATTATTGTTTATAGGGGCGTTTACTATACCGTTTGTAAGAAATATTTTTGATATAGCACCATTTGTTACTACAAAAGCTAATGGAATGCTTATAATAACTATTATAGGAACGTTAGGTATGATATTTATACCTAAAATAGTAAAAAAAATAATGAATAAGCCGCAGGTTTGTTAAAATAAAGGGGAAATTATTAAATAATAGAGCAAATTACTTGTCTATTTCACGAAATCTTGTGTTGGCAGGACCTAATAATAAACAATTATTACTAGAATCTGACAGTATTGAATTTCATAAAATATATGTTGTAATTTGCTTCTATTATTTTCTTTTATATCCATAAAAATAAATTTTTATGGATATAAAATAGTTATTTAGAAAGTATAAATCAAGTTTTTGAACTATTATTTTATAAATAATCTGTTTAAAAGGAGAATGTCTATGAATTTGAATTTACCTAAGGAGATTTGTGATTTGATAGATATGGATAACATAGAAAAAGTATGTATTGGATGCTCTAAAGCTGAAGTATTTAAAATTAATATGCAAAATAGAAATGCCTATTTGAAAACATGTAAAAGTAAATATGAAATATTTAAGCAAGAAGTGAATTTACTGGATTGGCTCAAAGGAAAGATAAATGTTCCAGAAGTATTACTATATATAGGTGATTGTAATAATCAAATTTTAATAATGTCAGAAATAAAGGGAGAAAATACGCTGAATTTACTAAGAAAAAGTTGTAACAAAGAGTTAATAATAAAAAATTTAGCTAAAGGATTAAGAATGATTCATGATATAGATATTAAAAACTGTAATATATTTCAAACTTTAGATGTTAAATTAAAAGAAGGAAGAAAAAATATAGAGCAAAAACTTGTGAATTTTAATTGTAGTAAGGATAAAAATTATTTAGAAATTGCTAATAAATTAGAGAGTATGAGGCCTGAATGTGAAGATTTAGTATTAGTTCATGGAGATTACTGTCTACCTAATATAATTCAACATAACGGAAAAATAAGTGGTTTTATAGATTGGGGAAGAGGTGGTATTGGCGATAGATATCAAGATATAGGAATTGCATGTAGAAGTATAAGAACTAATTTTGGTGATGATCATTATGTAAAATTATTTTTAGATGAATATGGTTTGGATAAATATGATGCTAATAAAATTGCTTATTATATTTTATTAGATGAATTATTTTAAATAAATACAGTAGTACAATTCTAGAATACAATCTAAGTTAATTTTTAACTATAGGTTGTATTTTTTATAAAAGTCGAAATTTAAACTAATTTGTAAAAAAATACATAATAATGTAGACTAAAAAAAACACATGAAATATAATAATATTAAAGAGGTAAATTAAAAAATAATTAGGCATCTTAATTTATTATGGTATAAGATTATAAAAATTTTATAGATGAGGTTTATTATGAATTTAGAGTTAACTGAAGACAAGAAAACAATATCCAGGTTAGATATTAATAAAATAATTATGTATATAGCATTGATTTTACTTATTATAAGTTTTTTAGGAGCATTTTATATTAAATATTTACCAATAGATAAATATATTACGGCCTATGATTTTAAAATAATAAATGGGACTTTAGCTATTATTTCTATGGCTAGTTGCTGGATTTATTATTATACATATAAAAAAAGTGATTTTTTTATAATATCTTTATTTTATTTAAGTTTTACAGTGGAAAGATTATATATTAATTTTAAGTTGTATAATCAAAGCCATGATTTAAATGCAAGATTATCATTGATTATTGGTGCATATATTTTAAGAACAGTATTAATTACATTTACAGTTAAAAAAGAGCAGAATAAATTAATTAAATTAATGGAAAACAATAAAATTTTTTCAATAATTACAATAATAATATTAACAATATTACTAAATAATTTTGAATTAAATTTATCAAAAATTAATAATAATATGTTTAAACAAAATTTGTATTTAAATATAAATTGCATTTTTATAATTTACTATATTTTCATATTAACTTTACTTACGAAAAAAAGTGAAAAGAATAAAGATTTTATATATACAATTATTATTTTAAGTTTAGGTTTTTTTACAATAAAAAGAATTTATTTATTATATTTTATAAAATTTAAAATAGAAAATATATATATTAGTTGCAATATATTAACTTTTTTAGGTTTTAATTCACTTATTTTAGGATTATTCATTGAAATGATTATAAAAGAAAAAGAAAGTGATAGATTAAAAAAAGAGTTAAAGATATTTTATGAGCTGGCTGAATATAATCAAAGAAACGAAATTGTAGTATATGACGAAAATGAAAATATAGTGTATGCTAATAAAAAAATAAGAGAATCTAGCTGCAATAAGTTTAGTTCAAGAGAAGAACAGAATAAAGAACTTGAATTAAGGTTGAAAAAAAATATTATTTTTAATGATAAAAAGGAAATAGAGTTTAAAATCGAGAAGGATGGATTATATAAAAAAGTGCTGTTTAATGATGGAAAAGTTCATAACTTAGACATACAAAAGATTCACCTTAATAATAATGTTGATAGGATGGTATGTACATTAGTAGATATGTCAGATGAATATGAAGCACATAAAAGATTAGTTATAAGCGAAAATAAATTAGCAACAATAACTGAAAATATTAAAGACTTAATAATAACAATAGACAATAATGGAATAATAACATATGTTAATAATGCAGTTTTAGAAACTTTAGATTATGATAGGAATGAGCTTAATAATAAACATTATAGCAAACTAATTAATTTTAAAGTTTGTAACAATAAATTTTTAGATTCAGATTATGAAAATCATATTTGGATTAAGCATAAAATTTTAACTAAGCAAGAAAAATTGATTGTAGTAGATTCCTTAATAAGTAATATGCTAAACGAAGAAGGACAGGCTATAGGAAAAATAATAGTTTCTAGAGATCTTAGCTGTAAAAATGAAGTTGATATTTTAAAAGAAAAATATGATGAAATAAAAGAATATGATAGAATAAAGACGGAAATTTTTTCTAATTTATCTCATGAAGTTAGAACGCCGATAAATATAATATATTCATCTGTACAACTTTTAAATAATAAGAAAAATTTAAGTACAGAGGATTTTCTATGTTCTTATGATAAATATGAGAGTATTATAAGAGAAAATTGTAATAGAATGCTTAAACTTGTAAATAATTTATTAGATATAACTAAAATTGAAAGTGGATTTATGAAAATGAATTTTAAAGATTATAATGTAGTTAAATTAATAGAGGACGTAACAATGTCAGTAGTTCCTTATGCTGATATAAAAAATATAAACATTATATTTGATACAGACTTTGAAGAGTTGGAGATAAAAAGTGATAAAGATAAATTAGAACAAGTAATTTTAAATTTATTATCTAATGCCATAAAATTTACAGAAGAACAAGGAAATATATTGGTGTATATTTCCAAAGAGGATGATTTTGTTATAATACGAGTTAAAGATGATGGTATAGGTATACCAAAAGAATTTAGGGAGCATATATTTGACAGATTTGCACAAAGTAATAAAAATTATAACAAAGAAAAAAGTGGGACAGGTATAGGATTAGCATTAGTAAAATCTTTAATAGCTCTACATGATGGCAAAGTTTATTTAAATGAGGAATTAGAAGAAGGTAGTGAATTTATTATTAAACTTCCTATTGTAAAGTGCAATTGCAAAGATGAAATGAATATGTTATTAATGAATAATAGTATAAAATCGGTAAATGAAAAAGTATCAGTAGAATTTTATGATTTATATTAAAAACCAAAATTTACTTTGGATTATTTTGTATAACAATAGTATATTGAAAAAAATCAATATAGAGTAGAGATATTTTAATATAATCACTGTATTTTAAAAATTTTATCTATACAATATTATAAAATTTGTGGTATCATCTAACTTTGTAATGATAAATTAAATAAACAACATAAACTTAGAATAAAAGACAGATACTATAAATAAATAAAGTTAAATATTAATAGTTGATATAGTGAGTAATTTATAAATAAAATACTCACTATTATTAATTAAAAATTTAAATAAAGGTCATAAATTAATAAAAAAATTAAGTCTTAATAAGTGAGGGTGAAAAAATGAAAATAGGATTCGATCATAAGAAATATCTTGAAGAACAATCAAAATATATTTTAGAAAGAGTTAATAATTATGACAAACTATATCTTGAGTTTGGTGGAAAATTATTATTTGATTTACATGCAAAAAGGGTTTTGCCAGGTTTTGATGAGAATGCAAAAATAAAATTATTACATAAATTAAAAGAAAAAGTTGAAGTTGTTATTTGTGTATATGCAGGGGACATTGAAAGAAACAAAATAAGAGGTGACTTTGGCATTACATATGATATGGATGTTTTAAGACTAATAGATGATTTGAGATCTTATGAACTAGACGTGAATAGTGTTGTAATAACTAGATATGAAGGTCAACCAGCAACTAAAGTATTTATAAATAAGTTAGAACGTAGAGGAATAAAAGTATATAAACATAAATCTACAAAAGGATATCCAACAGATGTAGATACTATAGTTAGTGATGAAGGATATGGACAAAATCCGTACATAGAGACAAGTAAACCAATAGTAGTTGTTACAGCACCAGGACCAGGAAGTGGAAAGCTTGCAACATGTCTTAGCCAGTTATACCATGAGTATAGAAGAGGTAATGTAGCAGGATATTCGAAGTTTGAAACATTCCCAGTTTGGAATGTACCTCTAAAACACCCTCTTAATATAGCTTATGAGGCTGCTACAGCAGACTTAAAAGATGTAAATATGATAGATTCATTCCATTTTGATGCTTATGGGAAAGTAGCAGTAAACTATAACCGTGATATAGAAAGTTTCCCAGTTTTAAAAAGAATTATAGAAAAAATAACTGGAGAAGAGGCTGTCTATAAATCTCCAACAGATATGGGCGTTAATAGAGTTGGATATGGAATAATTGATGATGAGGTAGTAAAAGATGCATCACAGCAAGAAATTATTAGAAGATACTTTAAAACAGCATGTGATTATAAAAAAGGTTATGCAGATAAAGATACGTTCCAAAGAGTAAAACTTATAATGGAAGAACTTAATTTAAAAGAGCAAGATAGAAAAGTTGTAATGCCAGCGAGAGAGCATTCAGCAAAACTTAAAGAAAACTGTGCAAAAAATGAAATATGTCCAGCAGTAGCCTTAGAACTTGAAGATGGAACTATATTAACAGGTAAAAGTTCAAATGTTATGGATGCAACAGCAGCAGTAGTATTAAATGCTATTAAACATTTTGCTAATATATCAGATGAAATACATTTAATATCACCAGTTATATTGGAACCAATAATAAACTTAAAGTCTAAAACATTAGGTAGTAAAAACACAGCATTAACATGTGAAGAAATATTAATAGCACTTAGCATTTGTGCAGCTACAAACCCTATGGCACAAGTTGCTATGGCAAAATTACCAATGCTTAAAGGATGTCAAGCACATTCAACTACAATATTAAACAAAAATGATGAGCAGACATTTAGAAAAATTGGAATAGATATAACTTGTGACCCAGAATATCCATCAGAAAATCTTTATTACAATTAAATAGAATATATTTTTTATAGGGCAATCTCAAAATACAATAATATAATAAAAGGGATTGCCCTTTTATTATGTTTAAAGACAACATAGGGATATAAAAGTTAAACTAAAGTTATATATTAAGAGTTTATAGTTTAAAATTATATGTTAAGTTTTAACTATGATTGATACAATTAAAGGCTTTATGTATAATAAAGGCTAGTGATTTACATGAAAAATATGAAGATATATTGTAAGATATGGAGTGATTTAATATGAGAATGAGAAGAAAGCCGTGGGCTAGGCCAGAATTAGAGAGTTGTGATTTCTTTGTTACTAAACCTAGTGAACATAAAGGGAAATGGAAAGAAAGTTTTAAAAAAGTTCAACCTTTATATTTAGAGTTAGGTTGCGGAAAAGGTACATTTATAGCTGTACATGCTGCAGAAAATAAAAATATTAACTATATAGCTATAGATATAAAAGATGAAGTTTTAGTTTTAGCAAAAAGAAATATAGAAAATGCAGTTGATGAAAAAGGAAGAAAAGTTGATAATGTAAAACTTATGGCACAGGAAATTGGTCTTATTGAAGAGATGTTAAATGAAGAAGATGAGATTGAGAAAATATATATAAATTTTTGTAATCCGTGGCCAAAAGAAAAACATAAAAAAAGAAGATTAACACATACAAGACAATTAAATAAATATAAAACCTTTTTAAAAAAGAACGGAGAAATATGGTTTAAAACTGATGATGATGAACTTTTTGAAGAGTCATTAGAGTATTTTAAAGAGTGCAAGTTTAATATAAAGTACATAACTTATGATCTACATAAAAGTGATTTTGAAGGTAATGTTGTAACAGAACATGAAGAAATGTTTACAGCACAAGGAATAAAAACAAAGTTTTTAATAGCAACATTATAATAAAATTTATAATAAATGTACGGTGATAAATTTTTGTTATCAGTTGAGAAAAATAAGTACAAATATAGTTAGTTAAGAATTATGAATTATGAATTATGAATTAAGAATTTAGGATGAAAGTGGCAACCACTTTCTGAAAATGATTTTAAAAAATCTATCAATATAATTTGCTTTGAAAATTTATAAAAAGATACGTTGAGAATTACTAGGAACGAAGTGAGTAGTAATAACCACAACTGTTCACTATTCACTCTTAACTTTTAACTAAAATAATCTGTTAGTTATTGATAAAATATTAATTTGAATTTTCTTATTTGATAAACAAATAAGTTTAAAATTTAATTTGGAACACTATAATAGATAAAAAGGAATTAATATTAATTAAGAATATTTAGTATAAATGTAGATATTTTAATATATTTGTTTTATAATAAATATTGAAAAGAGAATAATATAATTAGCTAGGGGTGCTATTAAAGCTGAGAGGTATTGATATACTAACCCTTGAACCTGAAATTGGATAATACCAGCGTAGGAAAGCGTTATTAAAACGAGAAGTTTTAGTTTTGTGCAAATTTTATAGTTTTATATTTAAGTATAAAAAGCTATATCCAAGTTGGGTATAGCTTTTATTGTGTTTAGAAAATTTTTAATTTTAAGATTAGGGGGGAGTTTTATGAAATTTACAGATTATTTATATTCAAGTTCGAAAGAGATATGGGAAGGCTACAAAAAACATCCATTTATATGTAATTTAGCTAATGGAACATTGGATAAAAATAAATTTATGAAATATCTTATACAAGATTATTTATACCTTAAGGAATATGCGAAAGTATTTTGTGTAGGGGTTGTAAAGGCGGATACTATGGAAGAGATGAAGTTTTTTTATAGTTCAACTAAGGGAACTATGGAAGATGAAACAGCAGTCCATATAAAGTATTTAACAGATCATGGTTATAAGATAGAGGATGTTGAAAAAATGGAGTATAACATTGCTACAATAAATTATACAAGTTATATGAAGTCTATAGCATTAACAGGGAATATAAAAGAAATAGCTATTGCAACATTACCATGCACTTGGAGTTATAATTATATAGGTAAGTATTTGTTAGAAAATTATAAAGATAATTTAGAAGAAAACTTTTATAGGCCTTGGATTGAAGAATATTCTTCTAAAGATTTTAATGATTTTACAGATGTATGGTTAGAATATGTAAATAAAATTTGCAATGATTTAAATGAAAAGGAAAAAAAAAGGCTAAAAGATATATTTGTAAAATGTAGCCTTTATGAAATGGAGTTTTGGAACATGGCAAATCAAGATATGTAAATTTGGTTATGTTATGCTGGTATATAAGTAAAAAATTTTCTTCTTTTCAAATTTAATTAGTGATTGATATTTATATTAAAATCAAAAGGAGTATGATAATGGTTATATTAGTTACAATACTTAGTGTAATTTTAATGATTATGTATTTTATAGACTTAAGAAAAGAAAAATTCAATATAAGAACTATGGTTATCACAGCTATGTTTAGTGCAATATCATTTGTACTTTATTTAATACAATTTATAAAATATCCTCAAGGTGGGGGGATTAGTTTATTTTCTATGTTACCTGTAATGCTTCTATCTATATTATATGGAAGAAGAGTAGGGCTTACAGGCGGTATGATTTTTGGACTTTTAAAACTGTTAAATGGAGCAACGGTAGTACATCCAGCACAGTTCTTATTAGATTATGTGCTTTCAACAATGGCGCTAGGGCTTGCTGGCACTTTTGGAAGTAGTAAAAAGTTAAATTTAATTGGAGGCTGTTTACTGGCAGTATCGCTAAGTGTATTTGTAAATATAGTATCAGGAGCAGTCTTCTTTGGGCAATATGCACCTGAAGGAATGAATGTTTGGTTATATTCATTTGTCTATAATATAAGTAGTGCAGGGGTAGAGGGATTGTTAACAGTTGGTTTAATGGCAGTTTTACCAATAAAAAGATTTAGTAAAATAGCTAAACCAGTATAAATTTATTTTATGTTTAAATTTTAATCTATTTTTCATGAATAAATTGAAAACTATCTTAAAATAAAATTTTTTAGGGTAGTTTTTTAATGCTTAATTTTAATATGTCACTTGACTTTTAGCTTGTTTAATTTTATATTTAACGGTGTATAATTATGAAATTATAATTTAAAATGCTATGAAATTTTAATTGTATTAAATGTTTGGAGAGATAAAGATGAAACGTAATACATTACCAATTAAAACAATTGTAGCTGTTGGAATTGGATCTGCCGTATTTATGATATTAGGTCGTTTTGGGTCAATACCAACAGGTATACCGAATACAAACATAGAAACTGCGTATGCATTTTTAGCGTTGATGGCGTTACTGTATGGTCCTTTAGCAGGATTTTTAATCGGTCTTATAGGCCATGGATTAAAAGATATAATTTTTTATGGTTCACCTTGGATAAGCTGGGTTATAGCATCTGCTATTATGGGGTTTATTATAGGCGTAGGTTGTAAAAAAATTAAGATTAATGAAGGGATTTTTGGGAAAAAACAGATTATTGTTTTTAATATTGTACAAATTATATCAAATATTGTAGCGTGGGGGTTACTTGCACCAAGCTTAGATATTTTAATATATGCAGAGCCTTCTAATAAGGTGTTTTTACAAGGAATTATAGGGGGAACATCTAATACTATTACAGTTGGAATATTAGGTACTATCCTTATAATAAATTATGCTAAAACTAGAACCCAAAAGGGTAGTTTAGATAAAGAATACTAAAAGTATACCGGAGAAACAACTCCGGTATTTTAATTGAAAAAATCAATATGTTGTAAAAATAGAAAGTTTAGGATGAAACTGTGGTACAAAGTTTTTTTAAGTTAAGGTTTTATTTAACAGTGTAAATATCATTTAGTGGATTTGTTGTTTTAGTTAAGCAATAAAAATATAATTGTGAAGTTCTATAGGGTTCCAAGTTGACTCTTAAATTTACTGATTCCAAAACTTGGATACCCAAAATAGTGAGACATGCTCGGAAATTCTTAAAATTCAACACTACATTTTGCATAAAAATATTTTAAAGTTATTGAATAAATTTAAATGCGAGCTTGTTTCCCTATATAATACAGGTATATATAAATAACGAATAGTTATTGTATAGATTTAAAAAGGAGGACGGTATATGAAAAAACCGATTTTAGAATTTAATGATTTTTCAGTTCAATATATAGTTCAAGCTAGACCTACATTAAAAAATATAAATTTGACTATATATGAAGGAGAAAAAGTTCTTATAGTAGGACCTTCGGGATGTGGAAAAAGTACTCTTTCAAATTGTATAAATGGGTTAATTCCTTTTTCATATAAAGCAGAGACTACTGGAAGTTTAAAAATTATGGGACAAGAGGCTAATGAATTAAGTATTTTTGAAATATCTACAATGGTTGGAACAGTACTACAAGATCCAGATAGCCAATTTATTGGACTAACAGTTGGAGAAGATATAGCCTTTAAATTAGAAAATTGTTGTGTCATGCAAAAGGATATGAAAGATAAAGTTGAATATGTAGCTGAATTAGTTGATATAAATAGTCACTTATATTCATCACCTCATAATTTATCCGGTGGTCAAAAGCAAAGAGTAACATTAGCAGGAGCTATTGTTGATGATGTAGATATATTGCTCTTTGATGAGCCTTTAGCGAGTTTAGATCCAGCATCAGGAAAAACATCTATTGAATTTATAGATAAAATACAAAAGGAAACTAATAAAACAGTTTTAATAGTAGAACATAGGTTGGAAGATGTACTACATTGTGATGTTGATAGAATAATAGTTATGAATGAAGGGGTGATAATAGCTGACACTACACCAAATAAGCTTTTAGCTTCAAATATTTTAATTAAAAATGGAATAAGGGAACCTTTATATATAACTGCGCTTAAATATGCAGGATGTCATATTACCGAGGAAATGAACGCTAAAAATGTAGAAATAATAGATATAAATGAATGTAAAGAAAAGTTAAATAGTTGGTACCTTAATTCAGTAGATGAAAAGAAAAGAGAAAAAAATAAATCTATACTAGAACTTCAGAATGTTTCATTTCAATATAATGAAGAAAAACAAATATTAAAAGATGTATCATTTAATATATTAAAAGGAGATATGGTTAGTATAGTAGGAAAAAATGGAGCAGGTAAGTCGACTATTTCTAAACTTATATGTGGATTTTACAAGCCAACTGGTGGAAAAATATTTTTTGATGGTGAGGATATAGAAAAGAGAACAATAAAAGAAAGAGCAGAAAAAATAGGTATGGTAATGCAAAATCCCAATCAAATGATATCTAAAACTATGATATTTGATGAGGTTGCATTAGGACTTAAGGTCAGAGGAATAGATAAAGAAGAAATAGAAGAGAGAGTATATAAAACTTTAAAAATTTGTGGATTATATGAGTACAGAAATTGGCCAATATCTGCATTAAGTTTTGGACAGAAGAAACGTGTCACAATAGCATCAATTTTAGTTTTAAATCCAGAAATAATAATATTAGATGAGCCAACTGCTGGACAAGATTTTAAGCATTATAATGAAATTATGGAGTTTTTATTAGAATTAAATAAAAAGGGAGTAACTATTATAATGATTACTCATGATATGCATCTAATGTTGGAGTATAGCAACAAAGCTATAGTTTTATCACAGGGAGAGAAGATTGCTGATGATTTATCAATGAATATTTTAACTGATGATAGAATAATAAAGGTAGCTAATCTTAAAGAAACATCTTTGCAAAAATTGGCATTAAAATCTCATATAGATAATCCTAAAAAGTTTATTGAAAGATTTATTGAAGAAGATAGGGGTGGAAGAAAATAATGAGTGATACGATGCTGTCTTATATAAATAAAGACTCAATAATACATAACTTGACGGGAGCTACAAAACTTATATTTTTTATATTATGGGCCTTAGCATCTATGTTAACGTATGATACTAGGGTATTAGTAATAATGTTTATTTTAAGTATAGTTATTTTTAAAATGTCTAAATTGAAGTTTAAAAATGTAGCTATTATAATATACTTCATATTATTTTTCCTATTACTTAATAATATAGCTATATTTATATTCTCACCTTATCAAGGTGTAGAAATATACAAAACTAAACATGTATTATTTCATATGCTAGGTAATTATTCTTTAACATTAGAACAATTATTTTATCAATTTAATATAACAATAAAGTATTTTTCCGTAATACCAGTAGCACTTTTATTTATACTAGCTACAGATCCAAGTGAATTTGCAGCTTCTTTAAATAAAATAGGTGTCAACTATCGTATAGCTTATTCAGTTGCAATAGCGTTAAGGTATATACCAGATATTCAAAGGGATTATAAAGATATTTCTTTTGCACAACAAGCAAGAGGAATAGATATGTCTAAAAAAGAAAAGTTAAGCAAAAGAATAAAAAACTCAGCATCTATACTTATGCCTTTAATATTTTCAAGTTTAGATAGAATAGATACTATAAGTGCAGCTATGGAGTTAAGAGCTTTTGGAAAAATGAAAAAACGTACATGGTATAATGCAAGAGATTTTAGAAAAAATGATTATATAGCTTTAATTGTAGTAACAGGGTTATTTATTTTATCTTTATACTTTACACTAAAAAATAATAGCAGATTTTATAATCCATTTATATAGAATTTCAAATTTTAAAAGATATATTTAAGTTTATTCATCAAGTCTTTGGTATTAGTTGATAAAAATAAGTACAACTGCATTTAGTTAATAGTTAAAAGGTAAAAGTTTAACACTGCATCTTGTATGAAAATATTTTAAGGTTATTTAATAAATTAAAAGAAAGATATTTTATTGACATAAAATGGAGTAGCTTTACGCACATGCTTGTTTCCCTATATAAATAGTAAATATAAAACCTTCACAGCATAAAAACGTTGTGAAGGTTTTATGTTATGTAAAAATTTAACTTAATTTGGTATCTAAAATATATATATTAAATATATTGTTTAGTATAAGGAATAATTTGGGAGGAAGAAATGGGCCTATACAGATACAATAAAAATATAATTTCTGTAAAAAATGGTTATGTTACAGGAAAAAGTGAAGGGGATTTAGTTCTTTTAATGGGATGTCCTTTTGAAGAAGATAGTAATTACTATGAATCAGTAGATGTTGTTATACAGCAAAAAAGAATGAGTGAAGAAACTATGCATTTAAATATAAAAGGCTGTGATTTAGATTTGGACTTAATTAATGTTACTGAAAGTGATAAACAAGAGATTATGATAAGAGGTGTTTTAGGAGGAGAAGTAGCACATCTAATTGCATATGTATATAAGTATGAAGATGGAACATTAACAGAAATTTTTAATTATAATAATTTTTATGAAAAATATGAATTTAAAGCTAGATATTTAGATAATTATAATATTGAAATTTTCTGTGAGGAAACTAAAAAAAGGTTTGTTTTAAATATTAGTGACAGTAATGATGAATATTTAAATCTTATATATAGCAGGAATGGAAAAGCCTTAGGTAATAACGCTCCATATATATCTGCCATAAATGCTATTTATCCAGTAAAACAAGTAGGAAAAAATTATAACTCATTATTAATACAACAAATTATGATTGAACCGTCGAATGAACATATGCTAGGAATTATAGAAACATTATTAGATATAGATGAATATGGGAAAATGAAAGTTATATATCAATCCATTATGAAAACAGGAAAAACATATAATAGTTTAAGGGAGAGTAAAATCTATCTAAATATAGAAGATATTATACCAGAAGGATCAGAAATTATTTCTTTAAATAAATTTGGTGGTAAAAATGACATTATTAAATTAGATTTAGATAATGACAAAGAAGATGAAATTATATATGCTTATAATTATAAAGGATATGGTCATATAGGAGTATGTAAGTCTACTCAAGATGGATTAGAGGTTGTAGATGATTATGAAGGAAAAGGGGATGATATAGGTTATTTAAATATAAAAGAAGTGTGTTCTAGAAAAAATAAAAATATAATAGTAGGATGGAAAATACGAAACTTTACTTGTAGACTGGATTTGTTAGAATATAAAGATAAAAAAATAAGTAGTTTAATTCCGGATACTATACTATGTTTTAATAAAATAGATGTTGTAAATTTGGAAACTAAAAAAGAAAAATTGAATGAAATAGTATTATGGTATAAAAAGAAAAAAACAGGTTATGAAATAAGCATGTATAAATGGATAAAAGGAAATCTTATTGAAATAAATAAGTATAATAAATATTATTATACAAAGGTTTTAAAGTACTACGATGAATTAATAAAAACCAAAAATAATTCTATGGAATATTTATATAATGTAGCAAAGGCTAAATATTTAGTATCACAATATGAAGATGCACTAAAAACTATAAACAAGGCAATGTATTTAAAATTAACTTATCCATCAATAGAAGAGTTACGGGATTTTCAATATGTATTAAGTGAAGGGTTAAAGGAAAAATAGGTTTAAAAGTTGTATAGCTAAATTTAAAAAGGTACTTTAAAATAATTTAAAGTACCTTTTTGTTTATATAATTCATTAGAGATTAATTGATAAAAAGTTATAAGTTCTACATTAATATAAATAATTAAAAATTAAATTTTACTATTATTTAGTGAGATGATTGGAAAAATTTAATTACTTTTCCCATTCATCAGCATTTTTTAATCCAGGTATAGATGACGCTTTAAATACTGGAGTTTCAATACCAGCTTTTTTCTGAGCAACATAGTCTTTTAAAGCTAAGAAAGCGTATTTACCTAAGAATAGTATAGCTATTAAGTTTACAATAGCCATAATTCCCATGAACAAATCAGCTAAGTTCCAAACAAAATCTACTTTTACTAATGATCCGAATAGAACCATTGCAACTACTAACGCTCTATAAACATTTAAGAATACTTTGTTAGCTTTTATAAATTCTATGTTAGATTGTCCATAGTAGTAGTTACCGATTATAGAACTAAAGGCAAATAAGAAAATACATACAGTAACAAATACACTACCAAATGGCCCTATTTGAGAACTTAAAGCTTGTTGTGTTAATTCTATACCAGTAAGGTTTGTGTCAGAATATGTTCCAGATGCTAATATTATAAATGCTGTAGCACTACAAATTATTAAAGTAGCAACGAAAACTCCTAATGTTTGAACAAATCCTTGTTCAACTGGGTGAGATGCTTCAGCAGCAGCAGCAGCATTTGGAGAACTTCCCATACCAGCTTCGTTAGAGAATAATCCTCTTTTAATACCTTGCATTATAGTTGCACCAAGTCCACCAGCAGTTACTGATTTAAACCCAAATGCATTTTCAAGTATAAGTTTTAATATTGCTGGCACTTGAGTAATATTTAAAACAAGTACTAATATTGCAACTGCTATATAAGCTATAGCAAAAATAGGAACTATTACTTCTGAAACTCTAGCTATTCTTGTAACTCCACCAAAAATTACTAATGATGTAAGAATAACTATAATGATTCCAGAAACGTTTCTGCTTATTCCAAAAGCACTATCGAAAGCTACAGTAATAGTATTAGCTTGAACTGAGTTAAATATTAATCCAAAAGATATTGTAATTAATATTGAGAAAATTATTCCCATCCATCTTTTGTTAAGTCCTTTTTCCATGTAGTAAGCAGGACCACCTCTGAATGCTTTACCGTCTTTAACCTTATAGATTTGAGCTAAAGTACATTCTACAAAACCAGAAGCACTTCCTATAAGAGCTATAACCCACATCCAAAATACAGCACCAGGGCCACCTAAAGAAACAGCGATAGCAACTCCTGCTATGTTTCCAGTTCCAACTTTAGAAGCTGTACTTATACAAAATGATTGGAAAGAAGAAACTTTACCATCTTTACCGCCAGCTTTACTATCCTTGCTAACAAGAAGTCTATACATTTCTTTTATGTACCTAAATTGAACAAAGTTTGTTTTTATAGAGAAGTATAAGCCTGATAATATTAAAAGTGCGATTAGTATGTATCCCCAAAGATAGTTATTGGTCGTTGAAATTAAATTGTTTAAAAAGTCCATGAAATTCCTCCTCAGTAAAAAATAAAAATTAATCTCTATGAATTATTTTAGTATGAACGTATTTATGTTTTTTTATATATTAAATAAATAACGCAAATAAAGTAATGAATTTTCAATATATAATAATAATACGAAATACACTAAAAAAAGTCAATTTTCAACAAAATAAGAATAGAACAAATTAACAGTAAAATGATAGTTAAATTAAAGAAAAATTCAAAAATAAGTAGTTTTTATAAACAGTTAACAAAAAATTAAAAAATAAAGAGAGGTTTTTAAAATGGTATCTATAGTGCGTTAAATAAAGAAAGAAGAGGATTTTATGGAGCTTATGAATAAAAATTACAATTGAAATGTTAAAAAAATATGAACAGTTATAATTTTATATGCATTAATATGATTTAAAGTGGTAAAACAATAAATTGGAAATTTGTTGAAAAATAAAAATATACAAAAAAGGAAATGTCTTAAAATAATAAAAATAAATTTTAAGACATTTTTATATTATGAAAATCCATTAGAGATTAATTTATATAATATTTTATAGTAGAAATAAATAATTAATTAATTTTCCCATTCATCAGCATTTTTTAATCCAGGTATAGATGATGCTTTAAATTTAGGGTTCTTAATGCCTGATTTTTTCTGAGCTGTATAATCTTTTAATGCTAAGAATGCATATTTACCTAAAAATGATATAGCTATTAAATTTATTATTGCCATTAAACCCATAAAAAAATCAGCTATATTCCAAACAAATTCTACTTTAACTAAAGAACCAAACATAACCATTCCAACAACACAAATTCTATATATGGTTAAGACTATTTTATTAGTTTTAATGAATTCTATATTAGATTCTCCGTAATAGTAATTACCTATTATGGAACTAAAAGCAAATAATAAAATACAAATAGCTATAAAATAATTACCAAAAGAACCTATTTGTGAAGTAAGTGCATGTTGTGTCAATTCTATACCAGTAAGGTTTGAATCAGCATAGGTTCCAGAAGATAAAATTATAAATGCTGTTGCACTACAAATTATTATAGTATCAACAAAAACACCTAGAGTTTGAACAAGACCTTGCTCTACTGGATGATATGCTTCAGCAGCAGCAGCAGCATTTGGAGAACTACCCATACCAGCTTCATTAGAGAATAAACCTCTTTTGACACCTTGCATTATAGTAGCTCCTAATCCACCAGATGTAATTGCTTTTAATCCAAAGGCATTTTGAAAAATTATTTTTAAGATATTTGGAAGTTGAGTAATATTTAGTACAAGGACTAAAAGTGATACAATTATATAAGCTATGGCAAAAATAGGTACAATTATTTCAGAAACCCTAGCAATTCTTGTAACCCCCCCAAATATTATCAAAGATGTAGCAACAACAAGAATAATACCTATAGTAGTTTTACTTATTCCAAATCCACTATTAAAGGCCACTGAAATTGTATTAGCTTGTACAGAATTAAATATTAGTCCGAAAGAAATAGTAATAAGTATTGAAAATAATACTCCCATCCATCTTTTATTAAGTCCTTTTTCCATGTAATAGGCAGGACCACCTCTGTAAGCATTTCCATCCTTAACTTTATAAATTTGTGCTAATGTACATTCTACGAAACAAGAAGCACCACCAATTAATGCTATAAGCCACATCCAAAAGACTGCTCCTGGACCACCTAAAGCTACAGCAATAGCAACTCCTGCAATGTTACCAGTACCTACTTTAGAAGCAGTACTTATACAAAAGGATTGAAAGGAAGATACACTACCTTCTTTCTTTTTATCCTTATTACCTCCATTTAAAAGAAGTATAAACATTTCTTTTATATATCTAAACTGAACAAACTTAGTACCTATAGAAAAATATATGCCAAGAACTAACAAAAGGGCTATTAGTACATATCCCCAAAGATAGTTATTAGCTGTTGCAATAAAGTTATTAAAAGATTCCACTTAAATTCCCCCTTAAGTTTAAAATTAATCTCTATTGAATAATAATTAAAAAATTTATATGATTGTTATTTAGGGTTATAATCTCTGATTTTAAATTAAATATAAAATTTTTAGTATTAATTGATAAAAAATGAGTACAGTTATAATTAGTTAAATTTAAGAATTAAGAGTTAAAAGTAAAAAATAACTTTAGTATTACGAACATATTGAGCAATAATCAATATAATTCTTAATTAAAATTAAATTTTAAAATTATTAGTTCCAAGACTTGGATACCCAAAATAGTGAGACATGATTCGAAAAACTTCAAATTCAACACTACATTTTGTATAAAAATAATTTAAAGCTATTAAATAATTTTAACCTTATAACCCTTTTGAAAATCAAAATCTTAAATATATGAACTTAGAAATAGATTTTGTATTTTATAAAAAAGTAAATAGAAAGAAATGTAGAAAAATGTAAAAAATATAAAAATAATAACAAAAAGTAATTATATGTATATAAGTATACAAAAAAGTCAGAAAAAAATCAATTTTCAATAAAATAACTAAAATAATTTATATTTAAATTTTAACAAATAGAAAAATGTAAACATAAATGTATATACACATAAATTAACAGAAATTTAAAAGAAAAATAAAGGTATTTTACGTGTTTAAATCAAATTAATGAGTGGAGATAATTTATTGTAATTTGGGGGGAGTAAAATTTGGAATCTTTAAATAATAATGAAGAGTTTTTTGAAAAGAATAACTATATATTTGAAAATATTGAAAATATGAATAAATTCTATAAATTAATGAAGGAGTTTGGAGAAGAAAAAAGTAAAAAAAATTCTAAGGATATAAAAAATGAGATGCATTATAAATTTAATTGTGAAGATAATACAGAGTATAGTTTTTTATGCCGATCGTTAACAATAAAAGATTATATTCATCTTTTAAAAAATGAAATTAAAATTTTAAATAATAGTATATTATATAAATTTAAGGAAGATAAAGATTATTTCAATTTCTATAATCAATTTTCAACAAAATCAGAAGTTAGTATACTTAACTTACAAGATGAAAAGGATTTAGATATTAAATATTTACAGTACTATCCCGGAATTAGAATATATTTAGACAATGAAAAAATTATGAGTTTAAAAAATGAAAAATATTTTATTAGAAATTACGTAAAGTTAGATTTAAATATAATTAAATATATAATATTTCCGAATAGAAAAGTATATAATTTTTGTGAAAATTGTATGAATACTAATCTAAAGAAAAAATCTATAATATTAAATATAGAAAATAAAATTATGGTAAAGGAATATATTTATATGTGTAATTACAATGTATATAGAAGGAATAACAAGTAGCCCTAAGATAGAATTTTAATTGGTTCTATTTTAGGACTACTTTTTATTAGATATTAAAATAGATTAATTAATTATTTTAAATCTGATATATAATAAATGTAGAAGCTTCTTTGGGATTATTGAATATAGGAGCTAAGTAATAGTTGCTAAATTTATTAAAATTAGTGTAAAAATGTGTTGAAATGTACTCATAAAAGGAAGTGAGTATATTAAAAGCAAAAAGAACTCCTACTAATCGAAGGTATTATACTTATGACCAATATTTAGAATTCAAAGGTTTTAAAAAAGAAATGGAAAGAAAAGTAATCATTTATACAAGAGTTTCTACCAACAATCAAAAAGATGATTTGAAAAATCAAATTGAATTTCTAAAGAATTTTGCAAATGCTAAAGGTATTATTGTTGATGACGTTATATCTGATATAGGAAGTGGATTAAATTATAACCGAAAAAAATGGAATAAACTTTTAGATGAATGTATGGAAAATAAAATTGATTCTATTTTAATAACCCATAAAGATAGATTTATACGTTTTGGTTACAATTGGTTTGAAAGATTTTTAGCAAAATTTGATGTCAAAATAATAGTTGTTAATAATGAAAGTCTTTCACCTCAAGAAGAATTAGTTCAAGATATAATATCAATATTACATGTTTTTAGTTGCAGAATTTATGGTCTTAGAAAGTATAAAAAAAAGATTAAGGAGGATGAAGAAATTGAAAAGAGCTTACAAGATAGAGATTAAACCTACTTTAGCACAAAAAATAAAAATACACCAAACTATAGGAATATCAAGGTTTATATATAACTTCTATCTTGCTCATAATAAAGAAATTTATCAAAAAGAAAAAAGATTTGTAAGTGGAATGGATTTTTCAAAATGGCTTAATAATGAGTATATCCCTAATAACCAAGATAAAAAGTGGATAAAAGAAGTATCTTCTAAAGCTACAAAACA
>NZ_BAAABH010000010.1:0-116576 GCF_054767855.1 Clostridium sp. CTA-19
GCAGTGTTTCAATATTTATAGCTGATCTTCCCATAATAAAATCCTTTCTATACAATATTATATTTAAAAATTTACGTATATTAAGTATTTGTAGAAAGATTTTTATTATTCAGTATAATTTTAGCTATCAACTTGGAACCCTATATAAGGTTCCAATTTGACTTTTAAAATTACTCCTTCCAAAACTTGAATACCCAAAATAGTAAGACATGCTCCGAATCACTTAGAATTCAATACTGTATCTCGTATAAAAATACTTCAAGGTCATTGAATGAATCTAAATTGGAGCTTGTTTCCCTATATATATGTATTGTTTTAAACAAATAAAGAGTCGAAAAACTAAGTTTTTCAACTCCTTTATTATTCAAAATATAAATTTAATAATAGCTATAAATTATAAAGCTCTTTGAATTCTTCAATAAATTTTTTGAATTTTTCTTGCTCCTCTATAAGCTCTTCAATCTTCTTATTAAAAGTACTTTGAATCCAATTAACTTCGTTATAATAATACCTATTGGATAGACGCCAAAAACGTTGAGGAAATAATAAAAAAGCATATATAACCTTATATTCTTCCTCTTGTATTTTACTTTCTGAATTATATGCATCTATTATAAGCTTGGCAATATTTAAATCCCAGTCTCTTCTTTTTAATACTTTCATTAAAAAATTTGCTATATCATAGGCCCTAACTTCTCTCTTGCAATAATCAAAGTCAATAACATTAATATTATTTTCATTATCTATAATAATGTTATGATAAGTATAATCATGGTGGCAAAAACTTTTTTCTTCTTCTGCCCTTTTACATATTTCAAAATAATTAGAGCTATTAAGGACTTCCAATGCTTCTTTTCCAAGTTCTTTATAATAGTCTACACTTTTTATATAATTCATATCAAAATCACGTTTATGAGTCTTTTTTCTTCTTACCATCTCCCTCATCCTATCAAAAGATTTTATTCTTTTTTCCATAAGATGTGGCCATCTTCCCAAATCTGTTTTTAATTTGCTATTCTCAGGTGGTTCATATCCTTTTGATGCACTATGAAGCCTTGCTAAGCTTTTACTAGCTATAACTAAGTCTTCATCATTTTTAAAATCACACTCTCTTCCATCTATCCATTGGGATAAGGTATAAATATCTTCATTTACTAATGCATACGGGTTTTCATCTTTGTTTAAATAATACCTATCTATGTTATGAAATCCATTTTTATATAGGTGCTCTTTAGCACCGTATACAAATAAAAGCTTTTGAGTGCCATAATTTATTTTTTTTAAGCATCTCGTTCCACTATCTGTTTTCAAGCAGTATACGCCTTTACTTGGTTTTATGCTTTCAATTTTCAAGTCAAATTGGCGCTCTATTTCAAATTCTCTCATCATTTTTAACACCTCCCATATAATTTATATGTTTAATAACAGATAAATAGAATTGCTTAATTTTAGCTAAATATTATATAAGCATTTTTTATTGATAATTAAGCCCTTTTAATTATTAAATTAAAATTTAATAATTATAATACTATTTATTAACATATTTTAATATAAATAGTTAATATACTTTAATTAGAAGAATTCACATACTGATTTATTAAGGAGTTTTATTATGAAAATTGGAATAGATGCAAGAGCTGCAAAATGGTATAGAGGCACAGGAATTGGTACCTATACCTATCAGTTAATAAATTCATTAAATAACATAGATGGTTTAAATAAGTACTTACTTTTTATTAACTGCAATTATAATAATGATATAAAATTTAAAGATAACTTTATTTTGAAAACCATAGCCGACAAAGAAAATTCTCCGTTCTGGGACCAAGTGAATATTCCTAATTCCATTTCAAATACGAACCTTGATATATATCACGTTCCTCAAAATGGTGTAGGATTACCTATTCAAAAGAATTGTCCCTTTGTTATAACATTACATGATACAATTCCTCTTCATATGCCTGAAACTGTAGGTGATAGATACTTATCTATATTTAATAGCAATATGAAATGGATTGTAGACAACAGCGATGGCATAATAACTGTATCAAATTTTTCAAAAGAAGATATAGCTAGAGATTTTAATTATCCTAAAGATAAAATTTTTGTTACACATCTTGCTAGCGAAAGTATTTACAAACCACTTAATAAAACTATTTGCAAAAGCATTATTAGTAAACATTACAATTTACCTTCAAACTATATATTATATGTAGGTGGGTTTAGCCCTAGAAAAAATATAGTAGGACTTATAAAGGCATACAGTAAATTACCAAACAATATTAAAGAAAAACATAAGTTAGTCATTGCAGGTAGTAAGGGCAAATCTTATTCTATCTACAAGAAATGTACTTATGATTATAATGTTGAAAATAACGTTATATTTCCAGGTTTTATATCTATGAATCACATGCCTTATCTTTATAATTGTTCTAGTTTATTTGTATATCCATCCTTTTATGAAGGTTTTGGACTACCTCCAATCGAAGCTATGGCTTGTGGCATACCAGTAATTTCTTCTAATGTGACATCTATGCCTGAAATCATAGAAGATGCTGCCCTATTTTTCACACCTGAAGACATTGATGAATTATCTAGTAAGATTGAAGAGGCACTTTGTGATGAAAATATAAGAAATTCTTTAATTATAAAGGGATTTAAAAAATCTAGTTCTCTATCTTGGAACAATGCAGGTAAAAAAACTTTATACGCTTACAATAAAATAATTCATGGTTAACAAATTTAAAAATTTCATAATAAAAAAGGTATCTCAATTTGATAATTTATCATTTCATGAGATACCTTTTTGCATTATAAATTATAATAATTTTTAAACTCTTTCAAAAAATCTTCACGTTCTTCTTTATATCTAACTTTTCTTTTTAATCTTAAAGTAAAAGTCTCTTCCTCCCACATCTTTTTTCTTTTATAATAATCTTTAACTATACTATAAAAATCTTGTGGAAACACTAACATTCCATATAATATTTGAAAATCTATTTCTTCTAAATTATAAAATTTGTTATATTCACTTATTAAAAACCTTGCTTTTTTAAAATTAAATGCAAAATTTTTCAAAACCTTATTTATTAAGTTACATAAATCATGCACTCTTAAATCAATTACTGAGTAATCAAAATCAATAAAATAAATTTCATTATCTTTTATCATCATATTGTGATACACCAAATCATTATGACATAACACAATCTTATCTTCCCAACTACATGCTTTTAAATACTGATATTCATTTAAAAGTTTAATACTTTCATCCATACGTTTCAAATTATAATCTACATTTTCTAGAAATATTTTATCAAATTCACTTTTTTTCTCATATTTACTTACT
This sequence comes from Clostridium sp. CTA-19, assembly GCF_054767855.1. NCBI lineage: Bacteria > Bacillati > Bacillota > Clostridia > Eubacteriales > Clostridiaceae > Clostridium > Clostridium sp. CTA-19. The sequence goes on from NZ_BAAABH010000010.1 coordinate 3,350, forward strand.
AAAGATTTAAATATTTTGATTTCTTCTTTTTTTATTGTAAGATTTCCAATCAAAGTTCCAGGATTATATCTATATCCATTATTATCATATCTAAATCCTTCTGAAGCATTGTGCATTTTTGCTAAACCCTCAGCTATCATTTTTAACTCTATTGGATTATTAAATTCACATTCTCTTCCTTCAATCAAATTCATAACAATATAGTACTTATTATTATGTTTTGTATAATAATTACCATAAATATTTTTTTCATATTCTATAACATTTAAAAACTTATTTTTCTTTAAGTATTCCATAGCTTTACTTATAAAATCTAAGTGTTTTATATCATAATTTATTTGTTTTAAAATTTTATTTCCTTTATCAGTAAATAAAATAAGCACTTTTCTTATTGGTATAACATCATATACTTTATAATCATATTTTTTAATAACCTCATCATATAAAGTGTATTCTTCGCTGTCACCCCTAACCATAAGACAACTCACCCCACTTTTTTAAAGCTGTAATTCAAATTTTATATTTTTTCAATTATAGTTTTAATTGAATCTTAAGTTTAAATCTAAAGCTATATCAAAGTTTCTCCATCTTCATCTAAAGATTTATTCATTTTTCTTATATAATCTTCATCATTCCAATTTCTTTTATTTTTTCTATACTTATCATAAGTCCTCATAAATTCATGGGGATAAGACATCATAGCTAATATAAATTTTTCACTATCTTCCCCTAATCCTTCTGACTTACAAAAATGTTTTATATGCTCTTCCCACTTCAAATTTGCACCTTTTCTTTTTAATTTACTTAAAAGAAAATATCCATCCATTTCTACCATATTATAAGATATATCATAAAAGTTAACTATTTCTATACTCTTATTTTGTTGTAAATTATCAAAGCCAACATCAGTTAAACATATTTCTACATTTTCCATACTTCGAGCTATTAACTCCATGTAATTATTTTCGTATATGTGATCAATGCATTTCTGCGCTCTTTGTAAATTGTCATCTCCATTTTTTTGTAAAAATTCTTCAAACACACCATCAGGACCATCTCTTTTTATTTTATCCATATGTTTATTCAGTCTTTTTATTTGAACCTTATACTCTTCAACAGCCTTACAGGTATCATTGTTTATTCTATATTTCAAATAACCATTAAACCCACAAGCTTTTTTATGAAATTCATTTATAATTTCAATTTGATTGAACACTCTTTCATCTAAACCTCTTTTACTTAAAGACTCATTATCTTTTAAAATAAAATCTATTTTCCTTACACCCTTTTCTTTTAAATATTCTTGAAAATTATCATAAAAAAATCTTCTCATTACTTAAAATACCTCCAATCCCAGTTATCCTTTTATAACTTATATTCTTTAAAAATATCTATAAATTCTTGTTTCTCATTTCTATCACTTATATATAGATTTAATTTTTTTAAGAAAAATTCTTCACCCCATGATTGTTTTTCCCAATAATATTGAATTCCTCGTTGCCAATAATCTTGAGGAAATTCCATAAAAGATGCCATTATAAAAATATCATCTTGATTTAATTTATGACTTTCCATATAAGCATAGAGTACCTCCTGTGCATTACATATATCCCATCTACTATATTTCATTCTTCTTATAAGCAAACTGCTTAAATCATGAAGATATGAGTCCAAAATGCAATAGTCAAAATCTATAATATTTATTCCATTTTGATTCACTAATACATTATGATGGGCATAGTCATGATGACAAAACCCCTGTGATTTCACATGGTTTTGCATAGTTTCCATATATTTAGAATTAAATAAATCATTTATACTTTTTTCACATCGGTCCAACTCTTCATCCATTATAGATAAATAAAGCTTATCAAAGTCGCTCTTTTCAGCCTTACTATCTATTCTTCTTTTAAAATCTAATATCTCATTTTTTCGTATCTTATATGTTTCTATCCACCTAAACCACCCTACCCTAGGATTCATATTAGGTTTAATTATAAAACCTTCACTTTTATTATGAAGCTCTCCTAACTTTCTAGCAGCATTTTTTACATCAATAACATTATTGTAATTACACTCTCTTACGCTTATCCATTTAGTTAAATATCCATAATTATTGTTAAACTTTATATAATCACTACCTTTAGTAGTTTTTATAATCTCTGGTATATGTTCAAACTTACTATTTTGAAGATGCTTTATAGCACCTAATATAAACATAAAATGTTCAAAATCGTATTTTATAATTTTTAGACAATATATATCTTCATCAGTTTCTATTCTATAAACGTTTTTATTTTTTTCTACATTTAATACATTAAGATTATATTGTAATTTTATAAATTCCTCTATATTGGGGTTATTCAAAAGTATCCCTCCCTAAATTCCTTATATATGTAATATATGAATTTTTATGTTAATATGTGTTTTATTTTTCTAATTTGTAACATATATTTTCCATTGTTCTAATATAGTAATATATACTTTTATATTTTTTTAAACATCCCTAAAAATTATAAACATAAGAGAATTTATATGTTTGCTATTAGGTTATATATTTTAATAATATTTAAATTAATTAATTTATATAACCTAAATTCTATTGATTTCTTAGTCTTATATTAACTTTTAACATATTTGCACTATATTTTAGTTTACTTTTTGATTTAACAAGAACTATTTTAAGGGGGATATTTTTATGAAAATTGGGATTGATGCACGTGGTATCAATTGGTATAACGGTACTGGTATAGGTACTTATACTGAAAATGTTTTAAAAAACTTAATTAATATAGATAAAGATAATTATTATCACATTTATTGGTCAATGGATAAATATGAATGCTATCAAAAACCTAATACTAAAATCATATCAACATCTCGAAAACACCATAGATTTTTTCAAGATTATTTTTTCCCTTATGATTTAAAAAATCAAAATATAGACCTATACCATGTTCCCCAAAACGGTATAGGCCTTAGCAGTTCTATCAATTGCAAAAAAATCGTTACTATACATGATTTAATTCCATATATAATGCCAGAAACTGTAGGCAAAGGCTATCTTTTAAAATTTTTAAAAGAAATGCCTAATATAATAGATAATTCTCAAGGAATAATCACAGTATCAGAATTTAGCAAAAGAGATATATTGAAATTTTTTCCTATAGATGAAAATAAAATATTTGTAACACCATTGGCTGCTGATGCCAAATACAAGCCCCTAGATAAAACCATTTGTAAAGATCTATTAAAGAAAAAATATAATATTTCTAAAAAATTTTTATTATATTTAGGTGGTTTCAGTGAACGAAAGAATGTTAAATCATTAATAACTTCTTTTAGCAAAATATGCAATAACTTAGATGATGAGTATAATTTAGTTATTGTAGGTTCATATAAAGATGAATCTCAATATCTAATAAAATTAATGAATAGCTTAAATATGAATGATAAAATAATATTTACTGGTTTTGTACCAGATGAAGATTTACCTATTTTTTATAACGGCTGTGAAATATTTGTTTATCCTTCGCTATATGAAGGTTTTGGGCTTCCGCCACTTGAAGCTATGAATTGTAAAACACCTGTTATAACTTCTAATTTAACTTCAATTCCAGAAGTAGTTGGTGACGGAGGGATTTTAATTGACCCTTATAACTCTGATAAACTCGGTGATGCTATGGGAAATTTGCTTAGCAATGAAACTTTAAGAAATTATTATGCCGAAAAAGGGTTTGAAAGAGCTCAAAACTTTTCATGGGGAAATACAGCTAAAAATACATTAAATGTTTATAAAACTGTTTATGAGACAATTGTTTAAATTAAAAAACTAAAAGTGTATGAACAAAAGTTCATACACTTTTAATTTGAGCACATTTAATAAATTAATAGATTAAATTACCTAATAATTTTTTTCATATGCCTTAACGAATTAGTATTCAAAATATATTCCAAGTTTTTATGCCTATATAGATTTTAAATATTTAAAATCCTAAAAATAATATATTGTTACTTAATACTTTATAACCTATCATAAAAATCAAAACTTCATATTTTTTACGTACCATTTTGAAAAAATATATTCTTCTTCAAAACCTATATTCTTATAAAGTTCAAATGCAACATTATTTGAACTTATAACTAATAACCTCATTGTTAATATGTTTTTATCTATAAAACCATCTATACATTTATATATTACCTGTCTTCCAATGCCACGTCCTCTATGCTCCTCTAAAACACCTATATTATCTATCCAACCAACATTATCAACTTCTGCTAACATATATATTCCTATTGGGAAATTTTTTTCATATATTAAACCTAAGAATTTTTCATTTTCTCTATAAATCTCCAAAAATTCTCTAGCATCCTCTTTTGTTATAGTAGCTGCATTAATAGTGTCTTTAAATGCTTTATTATACAATTCAACAAAAATGTCCAAAGTTTTTAGTTCTAACTTTTCTAATTTTATATTACTATCATTAAAATGTTTATGTTTTTTTATAACATTATATCTCATAACAATAGCATCATATTTCTTTATAAATCCATATTTAATAAAAAATTCCTCTATTTCAAACATTTCAGACCTAATACCTAGCGAAATTTCTGTTGCTTTTACTTTTTTACAAATATTAATGGCTTCATTCAATAAAATTTTAAATTGTTTTTCATATTTTTTTATAAGTTCAAAATTAAAATAAGTTTCAGTTATATATCCAACTCCACAAATTCTAATCTCTTTTGTTATTACACCAATAACTGCTACTATATTTTCATCATCTACTATAGTTAAAATTTGATTACCAAACTGAAATACATCACTTTCAAAAAAATCTGTCATTTCATTAAAAGTTTTAGTATAATTCTTATCACATTGAAGAATTAAATTATATAAATTTTCTTTCAAATCTCTTGATAATTCATTGAATTTTTTTATCTTAGCAGTCATCAATACTCCCTTTGTTTAAATATTTTTATAATATTATATATTTATATTATAACATGAAATTTACCATAAAAAAGTAAAATATTTTTTTATTTTTATTTATCAAAAACTATAGATTTTCCAAAAGCAAAAAATTCTCTTGCATACATAACCGGAACTAAATACCATCTAGTCCTACTAGTATATAATCTAGTATTTTTATATTTATTTCGATTCGCTAGCATTTTGCTCCTTGCACCATGAAAATCTGTTGTTACAATTGTAACATCCTTTTCTCCTATTTCTGTACCAGTTATATTTTCTATTACACCCCTAGAGTAATTAAAATTTTCATAAGTATTTGTAGACTTATTCTCCATAACAATCCTATTATTATCAATTCCTTTAGATACTAAGTACCTTTTCATACCTTCTGCTTCGCTAATATTTTCTTTAGAGCCTTTTCCACCAGACACTACTATTATGCCTTGAAAATTGGTTTTATCTATATAATCAAGTGTAGCATCTAATCTATCCTTTAATGTAGTACTCAACGTTTCTCCTTTAATACCTGCTCCTAATACAATTACATAATCACAAGACTCTATGCTTTTTTTGGGATATAGAATTATATATGCCTCTGTTATGATAAATATTAAAATACAAATAGCTACAACAGTTTTTATAATCTTGTGTGTTTTATTTTTTATACTATAAGAAAATATTTTTTCTCTAAACCTTCCATATAGCATAAGAACTATACCTATAACTAAATAAAAACCACTAAAAGTGATGTACCCCAAAATTGTATTTATGCACAAAAAATATCCTATACATAAAACACCTAAAACAAACAATATTTTTTTCATTCCCCCTCCTAATTAACCTAATTAATTCCATTATATATCTATTATACTTGATTTATATAAGTTTATATATTTTAATTTCAGCTTATATTTTATCAAATAAAATTTTTTTACTTCTCAACCTTCACTGTAAATTTTTATAATAAAAAACACTACCAATTAAATAATTGATAGCATTTTTTATAGATAGCACATTATATTATAAAAATTCTTTTAACCCTTCCTGCCCTTTAATAGAATTTAATAAATATTTCATTTCTTGATCCTTCGACTTATCCATCACAAGTATAACATCCCCAGCATCTACAATAACCAAATCTTTTAGTCCAAAGCCAATAATTAGTTTATCTTTGCCAAATATTGAACAGTTCTCACTTTCATCTAAAAATGATGGTCCTGATATATTGTTACCTTTATTTTGTTTTAAAAATCTAGTTAATGCATTGAAACTTCCTATATCATCCCAAACAAAACCGCATTTTATAACATATGCCTTTCTAGTTTTTTGCATAATTCCAAAATCAACAGATATCCCATCAATCTTTTGATACTGTTCACTTATAACTTCTTCTTCATCTTCCTCTCCAATACTTTGATATATTTTATTTATACACTCATACATCTTAGGGAGATATCTTTGCATCTCCCTCAAATATATATCAGCTCTCCATACAAACATTCCACTATTCCATAAATAGGTCCCTTTCAAGAGAAAGTCTTTAGCCACTTCAGAATTTGGTTTTTCTGTAAATCGTTCCACTCTAAATGTTGGTATAGCAGCTACAACTGGTCTTCCCATTTCTATATATCCATATCCAGTTTCTGGTCTAGTAGGATTCACCCCTATTGTTACAAGCCCTCTTTTTTTATCTGCTATTTCTATTGCTTGATTTATAGTTTCGGCAAACTGCTTTTCACCTTCAATATAGTGATCAGATGGTAACACTACCATAACAGCTTCTTTATCTTTTTTTAGAAGCTTTGCAGCAGACAAACCTATACAAGTAGCAGTCTCTTTATTCTCAGGCTCCATAAATATATTTTCCTTATTTATTTCAGGCAACTCCTCATATATTTTATCTATATACTCTTTATTAGTAACAACAAAGATATTTTCTTTATCGATTATTGGCTTAATCCTATCAACAGTATTTCTAAGAAAACTTTTATTGTTTACAGTTTTTAAAAACTGTTTTGGATTATCTGATCTTGATAAGGGATATAATCTTGTTCCTTTTCCACCTGCTAAGATTAATGCATATAACAAAATATCACCTTTATTTATTGCTTAATTCTATTTTATGTAAATCTTATTTTTTTTGTGATAGTCTTCTGCATAATTTTTGTTAATTAATTTATTTTTTTGTTAATATATAAAAAAAGCATGCACTAGATATACTTCAAAGTATACCTAGACATGCTTAATTTCAATTATACTGTTTTAATTATTTCAAGAACTAATTTAGATGCACTAACTAAATCTTTAATATGAAGATGTTCTTCTAATGTATGTGCTTTTCTTTCACCAATTCCTAAGTTAACTGCTTTTAAACCATTAGCATTTAAAACGTTAGTATCGCTTCCACCACCTGTTCCTTGTAACACCATTGGTAAGTTAAGATTCTTACATGCAGTTTTAGCTATTTCAACTACATTTTCATTTTCTGAAACATTAAATGGTTGATACATTCTAGTAGCTTTAAATTCAATTTCAGCTCCAAACTTCTTACCTGCATCTTCAAAACATTTACGCATATGGCTTGTTTGAGCATCTAATTTTTCTTTATTTAAACTTCTAGCTTCTGCCTTTATTTCAACTATTGGAGATACTATATTATTGGGTCCATCTGCTACTATTTTTCCTATATTCGCAGTTGTCTCTTCGTCTATTCTTAGAAGTTTCATATTACTTATAGCATCTGCTGCAACTTGTATTGCGCTTACGCCCTCTTCTGGACATACTCCTGCGTGAGCTGGAGTTCCTTTTACAGTTACTGTAATTGCATCTTGTGCTGGTCCTTTAACTATTATTTGTCCTGGTTCTCCACCACTATCAAGTACAAATGCAATTTTTGAATCTAACTTAGAGTAATCTAAATTTTTAGAACCAAATAATCCACCTTCTTCAAATATAGAAAATACTATCTCTAATGGTCCATGTTCTATATTGTTTTCTTTTATAACTCTTAAAGCTTCAACTATTGCAGCTATTCCAGCTTTATTATCTCCACCTAATATTGTTGTTCCATCACTATATATAACATCATCCTTTATTATTGGTTTAATTCCATTACCAGGAGACACTGTATCCATATGACAACTAAATAATATAGGTTGTACTTTTTTTGTTCCACTTAATTTAGCTATAACATTTCCTGCATTAGATCCAACTTTAGACCCTGCATCATCCATCTCAACTTCTAACCCCAAATTTTTTAACTCATTTAGTATAAAATTTGCAAACTCTTTTTCATTTTTAGTTTCACTATCAATTTGAACATATTTTAAGAACTCGTTTAATATTCTTTCTTTATTTACCATGTCACCCTCCTATTTTATGTAATTTATTTACTTTCATTACAATTATTATTTATTTTAAATTATATTAATAACAAAGTAAACGTGTTTTGTACAAATCATTAAATTTTTTTCATTTTTTAATAAATCGATTCATTTAAAGTAAAAATAAGTACCAAAGTTTTTAATACTTTAGCACCTATTTTCATTATATAAAAATTTAAATAGCTCTATATTGGAAAATGTAATGGTGCTCCTGGTCCTAGTGGTAGTCCTAATGCAAACCATACCATAAGTAACATAGTCCATCCTACTAAGAAAATCATTGAATATGGTAACATTGTTGATATTATAGTACCAATTCCAGAATCCTCATCATAAGTTTGTGCTACTGTTACTATAAGTGCAAAGTAACTCATAAGTGGAGATATGATATTTGTTGTTGAATCCCCTATTCTATATGCAACCTGTGTTAATTCTGGCGATAATCCTACTTGCATGAACAATGGTACAAATATCGGTGCCATTATAGCCCATTTAGCTGATGCAGAACCCATAAATAAGTTTATAAATCCTGTAACTAATATAAAGGCCACTATTAATGGTATTCCAGTAAAGTTCATAGCTTTTAACCCAGCTGCTCCTTTTACTGCAATTATTGTTCCAAGTTGAGTATAGTTAAAGTATGCTATAAATTGTGCTGCAACAAAGGCTAGTACTAAATATCCACCCATACCTGCCATTGCTTTACTCATAGCTGACACTACTTGTTTATCATCTTTTATTGTTCCTGCTCCAATTCCATAAGCTACTGCTGGAATTAAGAAATACATCATTATTACAAAAACTATTCCATTCATAAATGGAGAGTGTTCGATAACTGAACCTGTTTCAGGATGCCTTAAAATAGCTCCCTTTGGTGCCACTAGTAATATAGTTCCTATTAGTAATACTAGTAATGATAATCCAGCAAATTTCATTCCTCTTTTTTCTTCTTTGCTTATTTTATCTAATTTTAATTCATCCATAGAACCTTTATATTCACCAAGTCTCGGCTCTACTAATTTTTCAGTTATCAACGTACCTAAAATAGTTATTAAAAATGTAGATATAAACATGAAATAAAGATTTGACATAGGATTAACATAATATGCTGAATCAGCCATTCTAGCAGCTTCCGTACTTAATCCTGCTAATAATGGGTCTATAGTTCCAATAACTAAATTTGCACTAAATCCTCCAGATACTCCTGCAAAGGCAGCTGCAATACCTGCCATTGGATGTCTTTTAAAACTAGCAAATATTAATGCTCCTAATGGTATCAACACTATATAACCTGCATCTGATGCAATGTTTGACATTATACCAGCAAAAACAACTACTGCTGTTATTAAGCTCTTTGGAGTTGATAAAACTAATTTTCTTATTAACGTTGATATAAGTCCTGTACCCTCTGCAACTCCAACACCTAACATAGCAACTAAAACTGTTCCTAGTGGCGCAAAACTTGTAAAATTCTTCACTGCATTTTCAAATATATATCTTATGCCATCTGGTGTTAATAAACTTACAACTGAAACTACTGAATCTGTAACTTCTTTAGTTTCTTTGTCAATTTTTGTAAAATTAACAGCAACACCCATCTTATAACATATATGTGATACAACCATAACTATAAGACATAAGATAAAAAATATTGTCACTGGATGTGGAAGAGCATTTCCAACTCTTTCTACTCCATCCAAGAATCTTTGAAACAAACTTTTTCTTTTCTCGACTTTAGCCTCCATAAGTTCTCCCCCTAAATTTATTCTGTTTTTGAAAATTTTGTCCTTAAATTAATTATTTGGAAAAATTTTTAGACAATTTGAATGTTAGCATATGAATTTGTTTCAGTCAATTAAATTTATACTATAAAATTTTCTGAATATACATATTTTGTTCATTTTTATTAACTTTTATATGTATATCGCTATTTTCCTATATTTTTTATATTTTATTATTTTTTTAATTTATATTGTTCATTTTCTATATTGCAATTTATTTTTAAGTTTTATTCTTTTGTCTGCTTTTTTAATTTGATTAATCTTATTAATTTTCTGTTAATATTTAATTAATTTTTTTTAAATATTTAATTAAATACTTCTTATGTTTCTGATAATCTTCTTATTAAATTTAATTTTTTTTAAAAATATATTTTTTAATGAATATTTTCTATTGAAATTACTAATTCTATATTTGTGAAAGATTTTAATTTTAAATAAGGAGGTGTTAATTTTGTATATGTATGAAATTGATAGTCCTTTAAATAGTAATGATTTAAAACATCCATCTAACTTAGTAGAAAATGAGCCTAATAGTAATTCTAAATCTGTACTTAATTCAAAATTTGATTTAGATTATAAAAGAACTGTAGATTTTACTAATGCAAATGGTGAAGATATTACACATTTTAAACACAATGTGGTAAAAACAGGTTCTTATGACTCTCAATAATTTTTTACAATTGCCAGTGTTTATGCTCTTTACTCTGTAATCGAGCAATTTATCTTATAAAATACCTCTAGCCCTCATTATATATAATGAGGGCTATAATTTTTAATTAATTATTTTATTAATTATTTTTTCAAGCTCATTAATTTTATCTATACAGTCCTTTTCTGATGCTCCCGTTGTGGATAAGTAAAATTTAATTTTAGGCTCAGTACCAGAAGGTCTAACTACAATCCAGGAACCATCTTTTAATATAAATTTTAAAACTTTAGCTTTAGGTAAATTTAATTTTTCACATGTTTTGTCTTCTATAACTTCCCTTTTGCCACTTTCATAATTTTCTAACATTTTTACTTCCATATTATTTTCTTTAACTATATAATAAAATTCATCTTTAAAATTCTTTATTATAGACTCTATCTTTTCTTTCCCTTTTATCCCCTTAAATTCAAAGGATAATAATTTTTCTTTATTGTACCCATATTTTTCATATATGCTTTTCAGCTGCTGATGTAATGTTAATCCTTTAAGTTTATAATACAGTGTCATTTCACAAATAATTGATAATGCAATAACAGCATCTTTATCTCGAACAAAATCACCCATTAAGTATCCATAACTTTCTTCAAATCCTAAAAGAAAATTTTTATCCTTATTTTCCTCTATCAATTCCCCAATATATTTAAAACCTGTAAGCACTTCTAAAACGTCAAATTGAAAATCATTTTTAAACTTTTTCACCATATCTGTGCTTACTATAGTTTTCACTATAATAGAATTTTTTAAAAGTTTATCTTTTTCCGTTAAACTACTTAATATATAATAACTTAAAAGCACTCCAACTTCATTTCCTGTCAGAATTTTATAGTCACCTGTAAAATCTTTTGCCATAACTCCAATTCTATCGCAATCAGGATCTGTAGCTAATATTATATCTGCATTTTTTTCTTTTGCAATTTCAATTCCTAATTGAAATACTTCAGGCTGCTCTGGATTAGGATAAGGTACAGTAGGAAAATTTCCATCTGGCTCTTCTTGCTCCTTTACAATCTGAAATGTATAATTTAAATCCTTCATAAGTAACATTATAGGTTTTCTTCCCGTGCCATGTAATGGCGTATATACAATATTTAAATTTGTTCCATATTTTTTTATTATATCTTTTCTAATTAGTATACTTTTTACCTTATTTAAATACTTTAATATAAATTCGTCACCTATATGTTCTATAAGATATTCTTTTTCTAATTCGGTTTTACATAGCCCTTTTATATTTTTAAATCCTTCAACAATACTAATTTCTTTAAGTATGTTTTTAGCAATATTATCTGTAACCTGAACTCCTTTATCATCATAAACTTTATATCCATTGTATTCTTTAGGATTATGAGATGCTGTTATGACTATTCCACCATTACATTTTAATTCTCTTACTGCAAAAGATAATATAGGTGTAGGTGTCAATTCTTTAAACATATATGCTTTTATTCCATTACTAGCCAATACATTAGCTGCAAATCTAGCAAATTCTTTGGAACTATTTCTTGAATCATATGCAATAACTACAGAAATAGGATCTTTATATTTTTTTATTAGGTACTTAGAAAAACCTTCTGTAGCTTTACTTACAGTGTATTTATTTAATCTATTGGTTCCACTTCCCATTATCCCTCTAAGCCCACCAGTTCCAAACTCCAAATCTTTATGGAATCTATCTTCTATTTCATCTTCATCTATATTTATAAGCTCTTTTTTACTTAATTCGTCTATAACTTCACAACTCATCCATGAATCATATCTTCTTTTATAATCATTCTTCATTCATTTTCTCCTTTCTTACCTATACATAATCAAATAAACAATAGAATCAGTATTATCACAAATCTTTAGCCTCTTATTTCTTTTTATATGCCTTAAAAAACATGTGCTAATTTGAATTAAGTTTTTACACCTAATATAAGTTATGCAAATGTATAGAATGCAAACTTTTAAATAGCACATGTCATAATATTAATATATGTAATTATATTAGAAAATTTCGTTTAATTTTATTCTTCAGTTTTCTCTTCTCTTTTTTCTTCTGTTTTTTCTTCTATTTTCTCTTCTTCATTCTTATCCTCAGATACAAATTCTAAATTGTCTTCAGCTAATTTTCCACCAGTTTTTTTAAGTAAGTCGAATATTTCTTCATCGTTAAGATGTTCAGCAGCTAATCTCTCTTTAAATTCTGTAAAAAGTTCTTCTTTGAAATACTTAGCATTTATTCTTGGGAAATTAGATAATGCCTCGAACCCAAATTCTTTAGCTTTGTTAACGCCTTCAATATTATACTTGAAATAATATTTGCTTTCTTTTTTCAACATTTCTCCAACATTTATTTTTTCACCACTATTATTAAATATTAAAATTAACTTTTCATATGTATTTTTCATATAACTAACTCCTTTATATATGACTTTTATATTTTATTATATATAAAATAATATATTTAAACCACAACATTCAACATTTATATATTATATATTATTCTAATATCTATTGCACAATTAATGCAATATAAACTTTATATAACTTTTATATTGAAATTGTATAAAATCACTTTTAAATTATGTATAGAAAAAATGGAGAGTGCTCTCCACTTTTTCTACTTCACAAATTCCTCCAACTTATCAAATGCAACCTCTGGATTTAAGTAAAATTCACTACCTCTTAGTTTATAAAATTTCCACCCAACACGTTCTAATGTATGCTGCCTTTGCAAACTTTCTTTCCATGAGTATTTATCACTTCTTTTTCCACCTACGCACTCTACTGCTATACGTTTTTCTGCATCTACCATAAAATCTATATCATATTTTCCAACTTTAACCTTTGGGGTAACTTTAAAATTATTTTTTTCTAATTTTTTCAATACATCTTCTTCAAAGTCACTCAATACTATATTATTGCTATAATTATCATTATTATGCTTTTTATAGTTCATACAATAATCTAAAAGCTTATATCTTATACATTTAGGGTTTAAATCTTCTAAATCTACAGAATGGAATAACCACATTTGATTTCTAGCTCTACTTGCAGCTACATTAAACCTTCTAATATCAGATTCTTTTGCAAGTGTATTATATTTAACATTGTTTGCAATAACTAATGTTAAGAAAATAACATCTCTTTCATCTCCTTGGAATGAATAAGCATCACCACAAACAATATTCCTTTTTACCATTTCCTCCATGCCAATTCGATCAACTAGTAAATTTTCAATAACTTCAGCTTGAGTATCTCCTAGTAAAGATATAACCCCTATGGTCATATTTTCATAAGTTTTATCACTAAGACATTCTTCTATTTTATCAACTATAGCATAAGCCTCTTTTAGATTTATGGATTTTTTCTCATCTCTAAAGGCTTCATCTACTTTAGTAGCTTTTAATGGTTCTTTTAACGGATTATCATTTTTACTACATCTTAATGGAATTATTTCATTAGAGTATGAAATACTATTACTAAACCCTATTATATCCTCAACACTTCTAAAGTGTTCTTTTAAGACTAATCTATTTGGGAATACCCTTAGTGCAGTTGTATACAAACTTGTTTTTAAATCAAACCACTGTGAATCTGGTATATCTTTTAAATATGTTTCTATAAGCTTTTCTACAGTTTCTGCATCTTTTCCTATTGCCTCTGGACTTATCTGTTTTTCATCTCCGACAATGACCGCTCTTTCTGCCCTCATAAGAGTTGTTAGTGCAGTTATATCACTTTGACTACTTTCATCAACAATTATTACATCAAATAAATTTTCATTTACCTGTAAATTTTCTATAACTCTATTAATTGGCATTATCCACACTGGAATAACATCTTTGCACTTTTCCATTTCCTTTTGAGCCATTTTTCTATATTTTATAGCTTGTGCTCCAGTACCTTTACCAATTCTTTTTATAGATTCCATCCATGCGAAGAGACTTCTCTTTTGGGATTCAGTGGTTCTTTGTATTTGATTATACCAACTTTGCTTACTAACAATTTCTTTTACTAGATTATTTTCTACTATCTTTTCTTGATGTAAATTTTTTTCTAATTTCATAATGTCATTAACATGCATCATAATTATATAATCATAGAAAACCTTATACTTAAATGCATCATGAAATTTTACAAACTCATTTGTTAAAACATCTCCTCTTAACGCAAACATGTATTTAGTAACTTTGGGACATACTTTTAACATCTTATCTCTAAGCATTATAAGCTTGTCTAATCTATATGCATTGGTCCTTACATAAGAAACCTTTGCATTATATGCCTTTATAAACCTCACATTACCTTTTTCTATATTATTTGATAGTTCATCAAAAACATCATACTTTCTTAGTTCTTTTACTATATTATTTATTTCATTTTTTATCGAATTTATATTTTTTATCGAACGCAAACTTATTAGTGACTCTTTTATATAGCTAAAAGTATCTTTATTATATAGATTTATTTCTTTACTAAAGTGTTTTGCCTTTAATAAATTTAATATTTTATCTTTATAGCTAGAATCCCAACTTGTAACTATTTCTATTTTTTGTATTGCATCCTCTACTTTAACTATATAATTTCTTTCATTTATATCTAAAGTTTCTCCGTCTAATTCTGTAATACCATTATTAAAATAATTTTTAAAGTCACGTTCTAATTCATTAAGTTTTATATACATATTTATTACTTCTACTTGTTCTTTTGATGTTATATTATTATAATTTACCTTTATATCTTCCAATATATACTTAACATTTCCATGTAACATCTTAAAGAAAGTTGTCACTTTTCCTTTTTCATTGATAACTTTATCTACCGATTTAAAATCTTTTTTAAACTTATCAAAATCTAAATCTGATGGTAATTCTACAGTGCTCTTATTCAATTCAGCTTTCAAATTTGATATTTCGCTAATTTGTTCTTTACAATGCTTTAAAAAACTATCCCAAAACTCTCTCGAAGTATTACTGCCATGATAAACTTTCATAAGTTTTGCAACATAAGTGTTTTCTATTTCACACAGCGTTTTATAACCATCGTCTAATAGATTAATTAAATGACTATTATTATAACTAGTTATATCTTTATCACTCCAATTAGATAAAACTTTGTTATGATGTTCTATATTAGCTACCTCTTTTATATACTGAGTCATAAGTTTTATTACAATTTCTAAGTTAGGAAGTTTTGAAATATTTCCTTTTATACCTTCGTAAAACTCTAAATCACTATTATCAAAAGTTTCTAAAAGTTGTATAACGTTATTTAACTCATCCTCATTTATTGGAGGATGATCTTTTATGCAAAGATTATCATCAATATAATTTAAATCTTCATGTTCTCTAATATACTGAGCCATATCCATTAAAGTATATTTATCCTCATTATATTCAATGGTTAAGTTTTCATTTTCTTCTATTTTCTTTAACTCTTCATATATGGCCTCTTGATTAGCCCTGCACTCTTTCAATTTATATCTTAAAAACTTAAATTGTTTTTTTAACTCCAAAGTATCTAAAGATAAATTTTCTGTTATTTTCCTTACAGAATTATCAAGATCATCCATAGCTTTAGCATCATCACCTAAAATACTCATACATAATGATCTTATTTCATCAGGTATTTTATTGTTTAAAACCCTAAGAGCTCTATCCGTTTGGCTTGTTACTAATACCCTTTTACCATGAGCTAACAAATGACAAATCAGATTTACTATAGTATGACTTTTTCCTGTTCCTGGAGGACCTTGAACCACAACTCCAAAGTTCTCTGAAATCCTTTTTACAATATCTTTTTGCTCTTCATTATATGGTAGTGGAAATAATAAATCTTCTCCTAATTCATTCCATTTTTCAACAGATAAATCATCTTCTTTCACTTCCTCATTTTTCACCAAAGCCTCTATGGTCTTAGGTATTACACCACCATTTTTTATATGTTCAATCATTGAGTTCAATTCTACATTCCAAAGTCTAGTATCAACTTTTCTAAAAATAATAATTGGTTCATTGTAAAAAAACAATCCTTCTTTATCGTTTATATCTAAAAGAGAAGTAAATTTACCATAATTGCCATCAAAATCTATTTTAAAAGAATCTGATATATATTTTATACCTTTTATAACTTCTTCATCACTTTTCACATCAATCCCTAAACTTTTTAGTTCCACTGAATTTTTAATTACATTTTCAAGTGATATATTATTTATGTCAGTTAAAAAATCAAGCTCAGCATTAGTAATATTATTATATGGTTTTAAAATAAACTTACTATTTTTTTCATCAAAATTCAATGTCATTTTTGTAGTTAGTATAGGGTGACTTATATTAATATTATCAATGTTTCCTACAAGTAATCCGTGACCATAAACCACTTCTAAATTCTCACTATTTTTCTGTAATTTTAAATATATTTTAGAAAACTTATCATATAATTCTTTATTAACTTTATCTATTTCAACCCAATTTTCATCAACTTCATTATTTAACTTAACTCCTAATAAATCTGATAAACTAGACTCAAAAAATACCTCTTCATACTCATTTACATTTCTTATTTTTTTATCATTAATATTTTTCACGCTAAGAAGATATGTAAATATTTGCTCTACCTTTTTATTTATATCCAAATTTTACCCCTCCATATTTTTATATTAACTTATCATAAATTTTCCTATTATTTATATTTTCAGTTACATTATAAGATTTTAACCTAGAGTTTTAATTTACTTTTATTAAGTAAGAATTTTTTAGATTAAATGAAAATATATAGTTAGTAGACTTTTATGGTAATTAATTTTTTACTACCTATCTCTATAATAATTTGAATTTAAATCTTGATGTATACGTTAAAATTTAATTTTCAAACCTATATTTTTATTATAAAAATTACTTTTAGATACCTTATTATGGTTTAACTCTTATCCTTTATTATAGTTTATACTAGTATTTTACACAATAAATTACTTTTTCTATATATAAAGATATATAGCCTTATTAACCACATTATATAAATGATAATTTTTTATCTTATTTTGTTATTTTTTAGTATTTTTTAGTAAATTATTTATTTTTATTATAAATTTATCTTTTAAATTGTATCTTTTTTACAATTATTTAGTTTATACTAAATCTTTCTGAAAAATGTTCTAAATAATTCATATTTTTTTAATTTTTGCAAGTTAAGTTGGATATTTTTTTAACATTTTGTAGTATAATAATATTGCAACGTAAACATTTACTGTATATATATTGAAGCTTTTATATAAAAAAACGATTCAACAATACATATATTACTTAAATTGTTATTAATTTTTTAATGCTATTTTAACAATTAAATTTTATTATTTATTACATAACTTAATTAACATAACTATTTTTTTACTGAAAGGTATTTTATTTACCTTACTTTACAACTTAAAATTATATGAATTAAAGGGGATGCTCATATGTTTATATTTGAAACACAGTTAAAAAAAGTTAAACACAATGTTTTAAAAAGTGTTGCAATTTTAGCTAAAGAAGATAGACTAACGACAGAAGAATTAAGTAAAATTCATGAAACTATAGTAGATGAAGACAAACCACAATACAGGTGTTGTGTCTATAAAGAAAGAGTGATCGTTGGTCAACGTGCTAAATTAGCAGCTGGATACTTACCTAAAGGAGATGATATGAATCATCTTGAAGATATAAAAAACAGGGATCAAGTTATATATGTTGTTGAAGCCGCTTGTGATAAATGTCCAATAAATAAATATACAGTTACTGAAGCCTGCAGAGGTTGCGTTGCACATAAATGCATGGAAGTTTGTCCAACTAAGGCTATGGTACGAGTTAATGGAAAAGCCTTTATAAACCAAGAACTTTGTAAAGAATGTGGATTATGTAAAAAGCAGTGTCCATATCATGCTATTTCTGAAGTTCTAAGACCTTGTAAAGTTGTATGTCCTACTGGTGCTCTTTCAGTAGCCGAGGATAGACGAGCTTTAATTAAAGAAGAACTTTGTATTGAATGTGGTGCATGCATGAAAGCTTGCCCTTTTGGTGCAATCTCTGATAAGAGCTTAATCGAACCTGTAGCAAGAAGACTTTCAAACAAAGAAAACCTTTATGCTGTAGTTGCACCTGCAATTGCTGGTCAATTTGGCCCTAATGTAACTTTAGGACAAATTAAAGCTGCACTTATTAATGTAGGGTTTAAAGATATGTATGAAGCTGCTTGTGGTGCAGATATCGTAACAATAAACGAAAGTAATGAATTTGTTCATAGAATGAATAATGGTAGCAAGTATATGACAAATTCTTGTTGTCCAGCTTTCTTAACGTATATAAATAAAAAATTTCCTAAAGAATCTATGAATATATCATCAACAGTTTCACCTATGATAGCTACAGGAAAATATATAAAATCTATAGATCCTGATGCTAAAGTAGTTTTTATTGGACCTTGTACAGCAAAAAAAGCAGAAATGCGCAGAGATGATGTTAAGGACATAATAGATTATGTTTTAACTTTTGAAGAAATTTCTGCTCTTTTAGATGCTTTTAATATGGATCCGGAGAACTGTGAAACTCTACAAGCCGATGACGCTTCAATTTACGGACGTGGTTTTGCAGCTGGTGGTGGATTAACTTCCGCTATTGAAAATTATATAAAAACTGAAAGTATTGATATTCAATTTAAGCCAATAAAAGTAAGTGGACCTTTCGATATAAAGAAAACTATGACTATGGCCAGTATTGGTAGACTTCAAGGTAATTTCATAGAGGGAATGATGTGCGAAGGCGGATGCGTTGGTGGTGCTGCTACTGTATTACCTCCACTTTCTACTAGAGCAACTTTTGCTAAAGAAAATGCAAGATCTACACATAAGGCAGTAATTGACAATCCTAAAATTGATGAATATAAAGATTTAGATTTAGAAAGAGATTTATCTGAATAAAAAAAAGAGGCTTTGCCTCTTTTTTTATTTACAAGAATTTCTTTCAACTATTTCATATGGTAAAACAAATTCTTTAGTATCAATTTCGTCTTTATTTAAAATTTTAATTAAAGCTCTCATACTTAAAGAACCCATATCATATAGTGGTTGAGATACTGTTGTTAAAGTTGGATAATACATAGCTGCTAAGTCTGTATCATTAAATCCCATAACACTTACTTCATCTGGCACTTTTATATTTTTTTCTCTTAAAGCATTTATAGCACCAACTGCAACTTCATCACTGCTACAAAAAATAGCATCAAAAGAATTTTTACTTAATATTTCGTTTGTACCTTTAAATCCTTCTTGCGCATTTAAGGATGAAAAATACACTAAATTATCATTGTACTCTAAATCTTCTTCAACAGCTTTTTTATATCCTTCAAAAAATTGTTGGTAATTTCCTCCATACATTTCAGGGAAAAATCCAATATAAGCTATTTTTTTATTACCTTTTTCTATAAGATATTTTGTTGCATCATATGCAGCTTGAAATATATCTATAGTTACACTTGGATATTTTTTTTGGGAATCTTCTGTTCCCACAGTTACTACAGGTATTTCTAGTTCATTTATAAAGTCTTCTACTTCTTTTACAAGAGCATTTCCCATATATAATATACCGTCAACCATTTTTTCTTTTAACATTCTAAAACTATCTTTTTCTTTTTCTATATCCAAGTCTGTATTACATAACATTATATTGTAGTTATATATATTAGCAACATCTTCTGCTCCCCTAACAACTTCTGGGAAAATATCACTTGCTATATCTGGAATTATAATCCCTATAGTGCTAGATTTATGAGTCTTTAAGCTCCTAGCTAAGATGTTAGGTCTATAGCCTAATTTATCTATAGCATCTAGCACTTTTTTCTTAGTATCCTCATTAACCACATTTATACCATTTAATACTCTAGAAACAGTTGCTATTGATACTCCCGCTTCTTTAGCTACATCTTTTATTGAAGCCGCCACATTAATCACTCCTATTATAAATTAAACTTACTATCTATAGTAAGTTATACTTGTGCAATTTACAATAGTTTTTCCCTATAAATTAAAATATATGTTATAAAACAACAATATGTCTACATTCTTTTAAATATAAATTAAATTTTCTAACAATTAATCCTGTTTTTATTGAAACATTCACAGAATTTCCAACATTTTTATACAAATATAATAATCAAAAAATATTAATAGTGACGGTATGCAAATTGACTTTATAAGTTCTTTAGCTATAACTTTCTTATTATTAGCTTTAACAATTAGGTCTTCATCTAAATTTTCATTTTCCTTTAAATTTCTTTTATTAATTTTATTATTAATATTATTTCTAAAAAATACTAAAAACATAATTATTATAGGTAGGTTAAATGCAATAATTATATAAAATATATTTTTATCCCAAACCATAAAATCCTCCCAATAGAATAACTATAATTATTATCTTGATATCTAATATATTTTATTTTTATTCCCTACATTCTATACCTTTTATTACAAATTTTAAAAATAAAAGGAGAGTATCTCCTAAAATAATAAAAATCATTTTAAATACTCTCCTAAATATACTATAGTTTTTCAACTGTAAGTTTTAAATTTTCTCCGTTAACTTTAACTTCTTGATAGTTTGCATTTCCACCATAAACAATTTCTACTGCAAGAGTATCTTTTGCTATTTGTTCTTCAAACTTCTTAATTATATTTTCTAACATTTCATTTCCTGAAACATAGATATTAATTTTATCTGCAACTTCAAATCCACTTTCTTTTCTCATGTTTTGGATTTTACTTAATATCTCTCTTACATGACCTTCTTCTCTAAGCTCTTGAGTAATTGTAGTATCTAAAACTACTCCCATTTCACCTTCACCAGCAAATGCATATCCCTCAAGACCTTGCATTGTTATTAATAACTTTTCACTATTTAATTCTATATCAGTTCCATTAACTTCTATATTTACAGTGTTTCCATTATTTATAGTTTGTGCAAGTTCCATTTGGTTCATTTCGCCAATAGCTTTTCTTATTCCTGGTATTAATTTACCATAAGCCTTTCCTAGTACAGGAAGATTTGGTTTTATTTCAAAGTTAACATATTTAGAAAGGTCTGCACCTAGCTCTACTTCTTTTATATTAAGCTCATCCTTAACTATATCTCCATAATACTCTGGAAGAGACTTTGCAGAAACTAACATTTTACCAAGTGGCTGTCTATTCTTTATGTTAGCTCCATTTCTTGCACTTCTTCCAAGCTTAACTATTGTATATGCTCTATCCATATCTTCTTCTAAATTAGCATCTGCTAATTCAGCTTTGTATTCTGGCCATTTACATAAGTGAACACTTTCTGGTGCATTTTTATCGAATGCAACTACTAAGTTTTGATAGATTTCCTCTGTTACAAATGGTATAAATGGAGAGGCAATCTTAGCTAAAGTAGTTAGCACTCTATAAAGTGTCATATATGCGCCTATTTTATCTTCTGTTAATTCTTCAACCCAGTATCTAGATCTATTTCTTCTTACATACCAATTTGAAAGTTCATCAACAAATTCTTCAAGTTCTTTAGCACCTTGTGTTATTCTATAATTTTCTAAATGTTCATCAGTGGATTTAACTAATGAATTAAGTTTAGACATCATCCATTTGTCCATTACATTCTCAGATACAAAATCTTCGTATTTAGTTGGATCAAATTTATCTAACTCAGCATATAAAATATAGAAAGAGTATACATTCCATAATGTTCCTATGAACTTTCTTTGAGCTTCTATAACTGCCTCTTCATAGAATCTTGATGGTAACCATGGTGCACTAGCAGTGTAGAAATACCATCTTAAAGCATCTGCACCTTGATTTTCTAATACAGTAAATGGACTTAATACATTTCCTTTATGTTTAGACATTTTTAATCCGTCTTTATCTAAAACGTGTCCAAGTACTATACAGTTTTCAAATGGATTCTTTTCAAATACTACTGTTGATATTGCAAGTAATGTATAGAACCATCCTCTTGTTTGGTCAACAGCTTCTGAAATAAATTGTGCTGGGAAATTCTCTTCAAATAGTTCTTTATTTTCAAATGGATAGTGATGTTGAGCAAATGGCATTGAACCAGAGTCAAACCAGCAATCTATAACTTCCTCTACTCTTGTCATTTCTTTAGAACAATGAGGACAATTTAAATGCACATTATCGATATATGGCTTATGAAGTTCTATATCGTCTGGAACATTTATTCCTTTTTCCTTAAGTTCTGCAATGCTTCCTATCATTTCTCTATGTCCGCATTCGCATTCCCATATTGGAAGTGGAGTACCCCAGTATCTATTTCTTGAAATTCCCCAGTCAATAACACCTTCTAAGAAATTTCCCATTCTTCCTGTTCTAATATTATCTGGCATCCAGTTTATTTTATTGTTATTTTCTACTAATTTATCTCTAACAGCTGTCATTTTTACAAACCAGCTATCTCTTGGATAATAAAGAAGAGGTGTATCACATCTCCAACAATGTGGATATGAGTGTAAGAATTTTTCACTCTTATAAAGTTTTCCTTCTTCTTTTAATGCATTAATTATTTTTTCATCTGCTTTTTTTACAAATATTCCAGCCCAAGGAGTTACTTTATCTACAAATTTACCTTCTGCATCAACTAAATTAATCATAGGTAATCCATATAATTGACCGATTTTACTATCATCATCACCATATGCAGGTGCTATATGAACTATACCAGTACCATCAGTTAGTGTTACATAATCTCCATGAACAATGTAAAATGCTTTTTTATTTGGAGTTTCGAATGTGAACATTTGCTCGTACTCTTTGCCTAAAAGCTCTTCACCTTTAAATTCACTAACTATTTCATATTCACCTTGTAATTTTCCTAATAAAGACTTAGATACTATTATATGTTCTTCTTCTTGAATAACTTCTACATAATCATATTTTTTGTTAACAGCTAAGGCAACGTTACTTGGTAAAGTCCAAGGAGTTGTTGTCCAAACTAAAACATATTTATCTTCATCTTTAAGTTTAAATTTAACATATACAGAGCTGTCTTTTACATCTTTATATCCTTGTGCAACTTCATGTGAAGATAATGTAGTTCCACATCTTGGACAATAAGGCATTATTTTAAAACCTTTGTAAATTAATTCTTTATCCCACATTTGTTTTAATGCCCACCAAACAGATTCTATATAATTATTATGGAAAGTTACATAAGGAGTATCCATGTCTACCCAATAAGCTAATCTTTCAGACATTTGTCTCCACATTTCAACATATGTAAAAACGCTTTCCTTACATTGTTTAACGAAATCCTCTACCCCGTACTTTTCTATTTGTGGTTTTCCTGATATTCCAAGCTTTTTCTCTATTTCAAGTTCAACTGGAAGTCCATGAGTATCCCACCCAGCTTTTCTTAAAACTTTATATCCCTTCATAACTTTATATCTAGGGATTATATCCTTCATAACTCTTGTTAAAACGTGACCTACATGAGGTTTCCCGTTTGCAGTTGGAGGTCCATCATAAAAAGTGAAATACTCTCCATCTTCATTTGAATCAAAGTTCTTTTGAATTACATTTTTTTCTTCCCAAAGTTTTAATACATCTTTTTCTAAATCCATAAAACTTTTAGAAGCATCAATTTTCTTATACATATTTTTAGCTCCTTTCCTATACCTAATTTTATATAGTAAAACATAGAAGTTATACTTACATCCTAATTTGTATTAAATTTTAAAAATAAAAAAACTCCGTCCTAAATAGGACGAAGATAACTTCGGTATACCACCTATGGTAAGATAATTCAAGTACAATTTAATACTCTATTCTTTAACGCAGAAATACGGATAAACTTACTAAAATTCAGTTTTCAGCTCCTAGGTGATTTTCATTTATCCATCACTGCAAGGTTCACACCATCCCTCGCTCTCTTTAAGTTACATGATAAAATACTTTTCCTATTCGTAGCTTTTTAAAAAGAAATTTTCAATTTTAAATAAATTATAGTACAGTACTTTTTCATTGTCAATTATATAAAACTTATATTAATCAAAAACTTAATGTTAATTTAAACTATACCTAATATTATGTAGTCGATTATACAATTTTATACACAAAATAAGAGTATTTTTATATCATTAATATTATAGTATACTTAATATTATACTAAGTATTACATAAGTTAGGAGTCGTTTGTCATGGAAGAAAAAGTTAATTTAGCTGGTATCATACATGAAAGTTTAAATAATGGTCCTGGTATTAGACGTGTTCTATTTGCTCAAGGTTGTAAACATAACTGTAAAAAGTGTTTCAATCCACATACCCATGGTTTTGGTTGTGGAACAGACTATAAACTAGATATTCTAATTGAAGACATAAATAGAAATCCACTTATAAGTGGTGTAACATTTAGTGGTGGTGATCCTTTAGAACAGGCAAATGCTTTTGCTAAAATTGCTAAAGAAATAAAAAAAACCAATAAAAACGTTTGGTGTTATACAGGATATACATTTGAGCACATTGTGAAAAATTCCGAAAAAAATCCTTCTTGGAATGAACTACTTAAAAATATTGATGTGTTAGTTGATGGAAAATTTGATGAATCAAAAAAAGATGATAATTTAAAATATAGAGGTTCAAGTAATCAAAGAATCATAAATGTAAAAGAAAGCTTAAATAAAAATAAAGTAGTAGAGTTTAATTTAGACTAATGTAAAACTCTACTACCTATTCACTTTTAAACTATAACTCTATTTTTTATTCTTAAGTTACTATCTAGGAAAGTGTTAATACTAGCACTTTCTTTTTATTTTCTTCTATATATTCTTCAATATTTATTGAACTATTACTAACCTTTTCTCCAATTTTCATATGTGTTAAAAAGTTTTCTACTCCATCTAATTCAAAAGTTAATTGTGGAGTTTTATAATGCATAGGTATAGTTATTTTACTATTTATCATTTTTGATAATTTAGCACCTTCTTTTCCACCTAATGTATAGTTATCACCAACTGGAATTAAAAGCACATCTACATCTCCTATAAGGTCTATATCTTCCTCTGTTAATAAATGTCCTAAATCACCTAAATGACAAATTTTTATTCCATCACACTCTATTTTTAAAATAGTATTTTCTCCACGTTTTGCACCTTTAACTTCATCATGAAATGACGGAAATCCTTGTATTGATACACCTTTAAAATCAAAGGACTTTGGTGTACGCACTATTTGAGCATAATCACTAAAAAACTTAGTGTAATTATGATCAAAATGCTCATGGCTTACAGTTACAATATCTACCTTCCCTTTATAAATAGGATATCCTACAGTCTCATCAAAAGGATCTGTAATAATTTTAGTACCTTCATTTGTTTCAATTAAAAAGCACGCATGCCCTAACCATGTTAAATTCATAAAAAACCTCCAAAACCTAATATATTATTTAATTATATTCTATCAAAATATAGTTTTCTTAACTAATCTTATAATTATGCTATACTGTAAAGATTGTAAAAATATCCTTTTACATTTACAAGATTATAGAAATTTCCTTTTTCTATTATATTACCATCTTTAATTACTATTATTTCGTCGTACTCTTTTAATATATCTTCATAAAGTCTATGTGTTATTACCACTCCTGTTATATCCTTCATACTTAATATTGTTTTTTCTATTTTATAAGAAATTTCATTATCCAATGATGATGTAGCTTCATCTAAAAATAGTATGGGAGTTTTCTTTATAATAGCTCTTGCTATAGCTAATCTTTGTTTTTCTCCACCAGATAGTATTTTCCCATTTTCACCTAATCTACTTTCTAATTTACATTCTAAATTCTCTATCACTTCTTCAAGCCCTGAAATATTAATAGCATCATCTATTTCTTTTTCACTATATTCACCAAAAAGAGTAATGTTCTCTCTTAATGTTGCGTCAAATATAAATACATTCTGATGTATCATGGTAGCTATTTTATATAGATTATCAGTAGATATATTTTTTAAATTTTTCCCATCAATATTTATACTCCCTTCATAATTTTCATAATACTTTAATATTATTTTTAATAATGTACTTTTTCCACAACCACTTGCTCCAACAATTGCATATTTTTTACCTTTTTCAAACTTTAAATTAACATCATTAAGAACTTTTTTATTTTTGTCATATTGAAATGTTAATTTATCTATTATAATATCATTATCAAAAGAATCTTTTTTAGTATATACTTTTTCATTTTGCTCACTTTCCATAATATCTGTTACTTTACAAGATATACTTTTTAATGATTTTATATTGTTTATAATACTAACGCTCTCAGCAATAGGATTGGCTACATTATTGCATAATTGAACACATGCAAGCATTGTCCCAATAGCTATTTTTTCTCTTATAACTAAATACATACCTAGTATTAAAACTACTGAAAATATATTTAATGCTACAAACATACTTATTACATCTATAATAGATTGATATACATTAAATCTATAATCATAATCTTGAGCCTGTGAATTCCAGTTATCATATTCATTTTTCATTCTACTTTCCACATTAAAAGTTTTTATCACATCAAATCCATTAAAAACATCCTTTATTTTCGAGGTAAATATTTCTAATGAGTTAGAATACTTCAATTTCTTTTCACTTAATTTTTCTCCAAATATTTTAGGCATAATAAGCATAAGTATACTTAGTATAATAACAGCTATAGTTATTTCTTTACTCAATAAAAACATACTTATAGTTGCCAATATAAAACCCCAACTCACTTTGATTATTTTAAATATATTATTAAAATAATCATTTTTTATCATAGTCATGTCGTTAGATAATATAGATATATATTTACCACTATTTTCATCAGTAAAACCTTTTATATCTTTTTCTATTATTTTATAAAATATATCCCTTTTTAAATCTATCATTGTCTTTTTTATATATACTTCTCTACAAATAACTCCAAGTACGCCAAATATAACTATACAAACAAGATAAATTATAAATATCTCTATTGAATATTTAAATTTTAATTTACTACCATTAACTGAACTATCGATAATATATTTAAAAATAAAAGCTAGTAGTACATTTAATGTGGCCATTATTATACTCATAAAAATTGAAAAAGATAATAATACTTTGTTCCTAAATAAATATTTTCTCATACTCCACTCCTTAATAAATTTATAATATATATTAGATGTATATCTAATATGATTGTATTACATTATTAGGTATTTATCTAGTATAATATTAGATATACATCTAATATTAATAGAACATTAATATTATTAAAATAGAAGAACTAGATCTTTATCTTTCATATGATCTAGCTCTTACTCCAATACAAAAAATAATTTTAACAATCTGATAAGTCAAATTCATTCTTTAAATAAAGCACTACTTCTTTTAACCTCTTTTTATTAAGCTTATAATATATTTTTGTATCACTTCTATCTAAAGTTACCAATCCTACAACACATAATTGAGACATATGATGAGATACTGTTGCTGTTGTTAAATTTAATTTTTCTGCAATTTCCGTTCCATACATTTCTGATTTATTTAATAACTTAATTATATTTAGTTTACTTTTATCCCCTAAAATCTTCAAAACAGCATCATACTTCTTATAATTTGAATTTCTATCCCTAATTTCATCTATAAACTCTTTATGTTTAAAACCTATACCTATTTCTAACTTATCATCAGTAAGATTGTATACAAAAGAGAAGAAATTAACAAAAAGAGGGTATACTATTATTTCATCAAATTTCTCATAATTTATTATATCATTTATGTTTTTTAGGTACTCTAATCCATTTTCTCTTAAGTTTTTTTCAAATTCATCATTATATTTAACTTTTATTTTATTCATTTTTTCTAGATTTTTCTCATACACTTTTATATATTTTCTTATAATTTCACAAAATTCTAAAACATATTTTTTAGGTTCATTTGCAAATAAAATTAAATTCCACTTTTGCTCTGGCGTACATTGTATTGATTCTATAAATCCTATTTTATCTTCTTGAGAATTTAAAATCTTTTTCAATGTATTTAATTCAATCGCTTTTCCTCCTATGATACTTTTAAAAACCTTTTCCACTAAATATATTTCATTTGAGCCTTCTAAATCATTTAATAACACTTCTAGCTTATCTATATTTCCATATGCACCTAACAGACCATGAGCTATAGTATTAAAAGTTTCTGTATTTCTATTATATTGAGAGAAGAAAAAATATAAACTTTCCTTTTTTATACCATTTTTCTTCTCAAGCTTAGATAAAACATTAAATATATCCATATCTAAATTAAATACGTCTTTATCTAAATCAATTTCACTTTCTTTTAAATTTTCTTCTAAAATATCTTTATTTACTATTATCCACAGACTAGTTAAAAAGTCATAAATTTCTCCATAATCCTTTTTGTATATTATTTTCATTATATCTTCACCTTATTTAATATTTTCTTCAATTATAACATTTATATATTATTATTCCAAAGGCTAGAATATATGAAAAAAGGGTGTTACAAAACTAACCATCTTCTAGTTAGCATTGTAACACCCTTCCTTATTATAAAATTATATTATTCCTCTATTGCATAGATTTTTTTGTGATTTTCTGTATGTGCTAATCTGTCTTCTCTTTCATGGTATTTTCCCGGACCAAATCTTTCATCTAAGCTTAAGTATCCAGTTACTCTTGATACACCTTGAATATTTGAACTTCCGCAAGTGGGACATTCAAATTTATCTGGTTTTAAGTACGTACCACAATCTCTACAATATTTAATATGGAAATTTATACCTATATAGCTTATGTTACTGTTATTATAAGCATACTTAATAATATCCTCAACAACTTCTGGTGATGGATAATCATCAACTTCTAAATAACTTATATGACCTGAGTTACAAAGCTTGTGGTATGGAGCTTCTATTTGAATTTTATCTATTATTGATATTGGGAACCCTACTGGTATATGATAACTATTTGTATAGTAATCTTTATCAGTTACCCCTTTTACTTCTCCAAATACCTTCTTATCTTGTAATATAAATTTACCACTTAAACCTTCTGCTGGTGTTGCATAACATCCCCAGTTTAGACTAGTTTCTTTAGTTAACTTGTCCGTAAAGGCTCTCATAAATGTTATAATTTCTTCTCCAAGCTTTCTTGACTCTTCACACTGACCATGATGCTTTCCTGTAAGTGCTATTAAAGTTTCAGCAAGACCTATAAATCCTATTGCAAAACTACCTTGTTTTAAAATAGGTTCTATAGAATCATCGGATCCTAATCCCTCTGAACCCTTTAAAAGTCCTTGACCTGCAACAAATGGTAAATCTTTAATTCTTAAGTTTTTTAATACATTATATCTATGCATTAATGATTCACTTGCTTGTTCTAATCTAGTTTCTAATAAAGAAAAGAACCTTTCTTTATCGCCTTTAGCAAGAATACCTACTCTTGGAAGATTTATAGTTGTTGGTGCTATATTACCTCTTCCCTTAGTTCCCGGCTCTCCATTACAATTACTCATAAGGTAAGTTCTACATCCCATTGTTGCTGGCATATATCCTTTATCGTAATATTCCTTATTGAAATCCGCATCTATATTCATAAATGTTGGATTCATTCTCTTACTAGCTACTCTACAAGCTAATTTAAATAAGTAGTAGTATGGATCATTAGGCTCCTTATTTATTCCTGTTTTAACTCTAAATATTATGTTAGGGAAAATAGGTTGTTCTCCTTTACCTAATCCTTTTTCATATTCAATTAAAAACTTTTCACATATAAGTGCTGCATCTTTATTATCAGGCGTTCCAATATTTATTGATGAAAAAGGAACTTGTGAGCCTGCTCTAGAATGCATTGTATTTAAATTATATACAATCCCTTGCATAGACTGTTCAATCATTCTATTAACTTTTTTCTCTACTGCTACTTCTATGTTTTCTTTTGGGATTCCTAATTCTTCAAATTCTTTTCTTAATTCTTCTCTTGTTGGTTCTACAAATACAGATAAGTCATTATCAAAATCTGGATGAGATTGTCCTCCAAACATATCATTTTGAGTTGATTGAAGTAATATACAAGACAGTTCTGCTGCTGAGTCTATACGTTTAGCTTTTCTTAGATATCCATAACCTGTGTTAAAACCTCTCTCTAACACCTCTTTAGTTGGTATATGTAGACAGTTTACTGTTAAGTTATAACTATCTAAGTCATGATAATATAGATCTCCATTTTCATGGGCTTTAGATAAATGCTTTGGCATTGTTGATAAATTAAACCATTTATTTGATTCACTTGCTATTCTAAGAAGTTTTGAACTAAAGTTGTTTCCAACATTTGCATTATCTCTATCTGTTTCCACACCTATTTGTTCAATGGCCTTCATTAAATCTGATTTAATTTCTCTTAATCTAGTTCTTTCTTTTCTATAGTTAGCATAAGCTACACCTATAGGCTTATGCCCGTTTTCTAATAATGTTTCTTGAACCATATTCTGTACTTGCTCTACAGTAAGTTCTTCTACATTTAATTTTTCAATTCTTTTAATTATCTTTTGAGTTAATTCTATTTTTTCGCTTTCAAGTAGATTATATGAAATTTCATCTGCTGCACCTTTAATTGCATTTGTTATTTTAACAGAGTTAAATTCAGCTCTTCTACCATCTCTTTTCACAACATATAGCATAAACTACCCCCTCAAACACGATATATTGCACTCGGTCTATTATACTCTAGTAAAATATTTATATCAATTAGCGAATGTGTATAGAAAAATGACTTAAAACTTAAAATTCTCATCTTAATGTATTCTTATTTCCTTTTTCACTTATGTAGTCAAATTGACATGTTTTTTTTCTAGCTTTATATTATAATTTTTTATATATTAAATTATGCACTTAATTATTAACCCTATTTGTTATTTTCAAATTATTTTGCTTATTTTAATATATTGAGTATAATCCTTGTATAGTACCGTATGTACTATTTTTATTAACTTAATTATGAAATTTTATAAATTAATTTTTTATATTAAACTTATAAAAAAGATTAAATTTAAATATTTAATAATATTTATAGTATAAAAATTTATAAATAGTAAAAACTAGTATCAAATTTAAATTTTATGAATTTGTTTTATTTAGGAGGAATTTTTTATGATAGGTACTGTAAAATGGTTTAATGCCGAAAAAGGATTTGGATTTTTATCTGTAGAAGGTGAAGAAGACGTTTTTGTTCATTTTTCATCCATAAAAGATGATGGTTATAAATCCTTAGAAGAAGGACAAAAAGTAGAATTTGATGTAGTTGAAGGTGAAAAAGGACCTCAAGCTACAAATGTTTCTAAATTATAATTTTTGATCCTATTTATGATAATTTTTATAATTTTAAGATTATCATGATTTCAATAAATGCTTAAACTATAATTTAAAAAACTTTAACCTGTAAATTATTTTATTTACAGGTTATTGTTATGAAATAATTACTAATCATATTTATTTTTATACTTCTAATGAATACTGCAATTAATATTTGTTTAAAATATAAATACAATATAAAGTTTCAAGTTAACTTTTAAGGTTATTAATTTCAAAAGGTGGCTATTTACAAAAGTGCTCACATCATAGAAAGTACCTTAATTTCATAAATATATTTAGAATAAATTAAAATTCTATCTTGTTTCACCATAGCTATTTTTAATAAACAAAACTTACATAAAAGAGGTGTTTTTATTGTTTGGTAAAATTATAGATTTAAATAGTACTGACGCTTTTGTTGAAATTTCTAATAGTTTTATAATAAATATTCCGCTTAATTCATTACCATCAAATTCTAATGTAGGGGACAATGTAAATCTATCTACATTACATAATAAAAAAGATACACTAAATATGTCTAATTTTTTTTAATGTAACTAAAATAAACACTATTAACTTTTAATAGTGTTTATTTAAAATTTCTATATAATCTTTTTAATTTATCAAAACTAAATATAAATGAACTAAAAATTTTCTGGTTTTTCTTTAGTTATACTAATATTCCAACCGCCGTTCTCATATACATCATTTATATAATAAATTTGATCATTAGATCCTGCTTTTCCTGAAAATGTTATGATGCCTTTATACTTAGTTGATGTATATCCCTCTGTTTTCAAACTCATTACTGCATCAAACTCTTCTTCTTTTTTATCACCAATAAGAGTTACATTATTTAGCTTACTTAAATTCTTTTCAAATTTAAGCAAATCTGTTGATAATACAAATTTAGCCATTTCTAAATCTTTATCTAAGTTGACAGCAACTTTTAAACCTTTGCCTTCATTATTTAAATATTGATCTAGACCTTTCAGTATAGAATTATAATAAACTTTTTCAAAATCTAAGGGCTTTCTTATGTTCCAAAAGTTCTTTATTATGTCATTATCTAATCTTTTAGAAACTATATAATTATTATTTCCATCATAAAAATTAGCACCTTCAGCTTTATCTAATCCTGTAATATAATTAAATTTATGTATATTTTCAGGGCCTTCATATATTTCAAAAATATAGTCTGGTGACAATGTACTCTTTTCCTCAACTTTTTTTGCCTTTAAAAGTATTTTATAAATGTCATTTATTACATCTTTATCTGTAACAGTAAACTTATAACTTTGGTCTCTCGTACTTTGAATAGTTATTTTCATAACATTGGTATCTTTCATAAAACTAAATGCCCCATTATCTTTTTTTAAAGAACATCCATTTAAGGCAATCATTGCAGTAAAACATATTATGATTATTAAATATTTTTTATTTTTTTTCACATTAGCCCTCCAAAAATCATTTAAATTTATTTTCATATATTCTTTTTATATATGATTCCAAAATCACCATCTAATTTATTCATTTTTAACTTTATACTTATTGTATACCTATATTAATAAAAGAGAAGCCAATGCTCCTCTTTTATTAATATCTTTATTATAATACTTGTATGTTATTTAATCAAACATTAATTGCATTGAATATTTTTTACAATTTTATCTAATAACGTAGGTGTATTTTCTTTATAGCTTTTATCATCCATATAAAAATTAACAACTATATTTTTATTATTTAAATTTATTATATAATCATAATTTCTATACACTTTGCTATCTGATAATTTATTTTTATACTCTATCAAAGTTCCTTTACCATTTTTCAATTTAACAGTTCTTCTTTTATATTCTTTTATACCTAATGACTTCAAATTGTCACTATGCTCTTTTAATAATTCATTTTGTTTAAATTCATCTTTATATAATTTAACGTTTCCTTTTATTACTCCATCCTCAGATATAAATTCACTATTATATTCTATATCATTACTTGCCTTCCCTTCACTGTTAATCCATGTGTCAGGAAGGCTATAATTAATAGTTTCATTAATTTTATATATTTTGAATGAAGATATATTGTTTTGTGTTAAAGTAGTTTCCTTTAATTTATCTTGAAAAAAATTTCCTATTCCTATTACCATTATCATAAGCCCTACCATAATAATTGCTAATCCAGTTTTTTTTCTATCAAATTCATTGAAACTCATATTTTTATCCCCCTAAACATTACTTGTAAATATATGTTAAACAACTTATTACAAAGCTTCAAAGCAGCATTTTTAAAATAGAAGCTTTTTATTTATAGATACTTAATTTTATTATTTATAGGATTCCAAAATAATACTTTAGCTTATAAACTTTAAATTTTGGATAGAGCCATGACCGGAAACACTTTAAAATTAGCAAAAATTTCAGGTGAGAATATTTTTCCGATTCATATATAACTTTAAATTCGAGCTTATTTACATATATAGGGTTCCAAGTTAACTTTTAAAATTATCTATTCCAAAACTTGGATACCCAAAATAGTGAGACATGCTCTGAATCATTTAGAATTCAACACTACATTTTGTATAGAAATATTTTAAGGTTATTGAATAAATTTAAATTGGAGCTTGTTTCCCTATATGTATCCACAAAACTATAATTAAAAATGAAGGGGTCTCCCCCCTCATATTTATTTTTTCACAGGAACTACTACTGTTGAATTTTTAAAATCATAAAACATTATCCAATATCCATAATCATCGGTATTTTTACTTGGCATCCATGTAACAAATCCAGTTTTGCCTCCATATGGTTGTTCATGTTCAGCTTTTTTGCCTGGGATTGCATAAATAAGATATTTTAAATCACCATTTTTATCATGTTTATGACCTACCATACAATGCTTATATTTTGAAATGTATGGATAATAACATATCAAAGGGTAATATACTACCGTATATTTTTTATAATCATTTATACAATACATATCTTCTAACTGATATATATTTACTTTATACCATGTACAATTTTTAATTTCATCATATCCTAATACTTTCTCAAAATCTTTAACTATATCCTTAAAAAATTTATTCATTATTCCTTGACTTTCATTAACCATTTTTTCATTTAAATTAAAGATGTTTTCCATATTATGATACTCTTCATGTAGATTTTTTTTACCTTCATTGTGAGATTCTTTTTTATTTGGTTTTTCTTCTTTAGATTTTTTGTCATGTTCATGTTCCTTACATTCTTGGCATTCTTCTTTTTCCTTTTTCTTTGATTTTTTTTCTTCTTTATGTTCTTCTTTACACTCATTGTCATGTTCATGTTTTTTCTTATGTCTTTGTATCTCGCTTTCCTTTAACATCTCAAATTCATCATCATTAACTTGTTCTAAATTTGTAATGTTCCTATCTTCTTTAATTTCTAAATCACATTCTTTTTGTATCTGTGGTTCATTTCTTAAAATTTCTTTTTTATCTTTCATGATTGTTTCATTTTGTAAACTATTTTCTTTACCCTTACCTTCTCCCACCTTAAAGTCAGGTTGAACTCCTATATTTTTTTCTTCCACTTTTTCTATATTGGTTTGCCTTTGTAAGTCACTTTTTTTCTCTTCAATTTCTTTCTCATACTGATCAAATTTAGTCTCTACATTTTGCTCACGGGATAAGGTTTCTTCTGAAATTACTCTGAAATTTTTCCAATCCTTTGATATTTCATTAGTTATAAATCCACTCATAATAGATTTCATTCTATTACTGCTTAGGGATATTATTGCAGAACCACTTATTTTGTCTAAGGATACTCCCGTATTTCCTATATTGTTAACATCGTATTCGCATGCAGTATCTGCCTTTCCATTATCGTCTATGTTCAACTTTGATACATTTATTATATTTTTAACATCATCCTTATCACAGATTAATGCCATATAATAATTTTTATCATTCTTCTTTAAATTTTGAACATAATAAGACAATTTACATTTATTATTTTTAACTTCTATTTTCGTGTAACCTGATGGCGCTTTATCAGAAGTCAATCCGTGACCTTTTTCATCTTCTTGCAGAATAATAAAAAACCTACTATAACTTTTTTTAGATGCCACTTTTGCTACCTCCATTTAATTTATACACTATAAATATATGAAACTATACTATAAAAAATGATAATTTTATAATATATCTAATATCTCTTTTATTATCTTATTATTTTATTATTTAAATAATTCCTCTTTTTAAAATTGATTCCATATATAAAAAAAATAAAAGTTACAAATTAGGCGTTCTACCTATTTTGTAACTTTTAAAATTATTTATAAAGTTTTAATCTACTATGTATTTTATCCATTTTTTTGATCATATATGGCATCACTTAACTTTCCGAATTCTTCTATAGTTAAAGTTTCACCTCTACGTTTTGGGTCTATTCCCGCAGTATTAAATGCTTTTTCTAATTTTTCTTTTTCTAATCCTATATTTTTCATACCGTTCCATAAAGTTTTTCTTCTCATATTAAATGATTGACGTATTACATTAAAAAATAATTTTTCATCTTTTACACTTATTCTAGGCTTTTCTAATTTATCTAATCTAATTACTATAGAATCTACCTTAGGAGAAGGTATAAAGCATGATGGTGATACCCTTCTAATTATTGCAGTATCACAATAATATTGTACTAATAATGAAAATGCACCGTAATCCTTTGTGCTAGGTTCTGCATCTATTCTTTCTGCAACTTCCTTTTGTATCATTATTGTTAATGATTTAAAGTTATACTCACCATTTAAAAGATTTGCTATAATTGGAGTTGTTACGTAATAAGGTAAATTAGCTACAACTTTAACACTTTTCTCATCGCCAATTAACTCTGTATAATTTACTTTTAATGCATCTTTATGTATAAGGTTAAATGTTTCATAATCTTTAAGTTCCTCTGTTAAAATAGGTATTAATCTATCATCAAGTTCTATACTCGTAACTCTTTTAGCTTTACCTAACAATTCAACAGTAAGTGTTCCTACACCTGGTCCTATTTCTATAACATAATCATCTTTACATACTGCTGCACCTGCTACTATATCTTCTAATACAGTATCATCTGTTAAAAAGTTTTGTCCTAAACTTTTAGCAAACTTAAAATCATACTTATTTACAATATCTTTTGTATTTAAGTTACTCATTATCTATCTCCTTTTCAACTTTTTCCATCGCTTTTATAAACTCTTCTTTACTTATTCCATAGTTATTTAATCTTGTAACAAATTGAGTAGCATTGCCATAACCAATTCCAAGTATATTGCCTAAGCAATCTCTTCTCTCTTTTGACCTACTGTCTCCAGTTAATTTAAAAAAGTACATATCTTGAATATTAAATTCTTTACGGACATCTTTCATTTCACATTTTGCATTTTTTAGTGCTCTAATTATAGTTTCCGGAGAAGCATTTTCAACTCCTATATCATCACCTTTAGTTCCATCTTTTTGGCTTATATAGGCATGTTTTATTCCTGAAACTCTTTTTGATATTATTTTTCTTATCTTTTCTCCAGCAAAATCAGGATCTGTTAAAACTATTACCCCTTGTCTCTTTTGTGCTTCTTTTATCTTATTTATACTATTTGCATTTATCCCAAAACCACTAACTGAAATTACTTCTGCTTCTACAGCTCTTTTTACAGCTGTAACATCATCTCTACCTTCAACAACAATTACTTCTTTAATCATTACATTCCTCCAAGATTTATAAGATATTTTCTTAATATTAAAGATGCTATATAGTAGATAAAATCTTAAGATTTTTTACATAACTTTATTCTATACTTTCTAAAATTATATTATGCTAAGTTTCAAACATCTACTATATAGCATCCTTTAGAATTCAAATTAACTATAAAGCATATTAAAATAATCATTTTTAAATTTTAAATATATAAAATTTGTATTTTTTTCTAAGATGCTTCAATTCTAACTTTAATATTATAACTCATTATATATCATATGAAAAGTAAGCCTACTCTTACATAAATTATTTATTGCACTATAACAGTCTTATATTAGTATTCCTATAAATGCTTTATTTTAAATAGTTTTTATACATATTTTTATAATAATTTAAAGTAACTCTAAATAATCTAATCTCTGCTTAAATATATTCTTTTAATAGTTCTTGTGCTAAACTATTAACCTCTTCATGGATAAAATTCAATTCATTAAGTTCTCCACTTTTAAGAAAATAAACCTTATCTGCTATTTCATATGCTTTAGATATGAAATTATCATATTCTTCATCCTCGATACTATTCAATTTATCATTTATAGGTTTTGGAAAATACACTTCATTTTCTACACCAAATTCATTTATTGATTCTAACTGTTCCAACATAGCCATAACAATTGTTATAACTTCACTTATTGTAAATTTAAAATTCATTTATAACTCCTTATCTTAAATTATACTTATATAAATTTTATTTTATTATATTTTCAGTATAACAACTTAAATTTGGGGAAAAAGAAAAAATAGGAGCTTAGCTCCTATTTTAAAATATAAACCTTAACGTTTCTTCTTCCCCAATTCATAGTTTCACTATAACTATTAAAGTAAACATCAATTATATTTCCTTTAATTGCTCCACCGGTGTCTTGAGCTATTGCGTACCCATAACCCTCTATATATACTTTAGTTCCTAACGGAATCACTCTTGGGTCAACTGCAATAGTACTATATCCATTTGGGTCACGAACACAACTTGTACCAGATGCTGTTATTCCATTATCATTTCCTCTATCTGCTGTATAGGCTGTGGATTCCATGA
This sequence comes from Clostridium sp. CTA-19, assembly GCF_054767855.1. NCBI lineage: Bacteria > Bacillati > Bacillota > Clostridia > Eubacteriales > Clostridiaceae > Clostridium > Clostridium sp. CTA-19. Next base: position 42,418 of record NZ_BAAABH010000010.1, read on the forward strand.
CTACCATATCAGTATAATTTTCCTCTGCTCCACGTGAAGTTCTTACAGATGCTAAAGTACCAATGTCTACTATTTTATTTACTGGATTTTTTTGAACTTTTTCACCTACTACTTTACGTGAAACTTCTTTTCCATTTTCGTAAACAACTTCTGAGGTTATTAATTTCTCCCCATTTTGGCCTTCTTGAACTATATTTTCAGCACCTTCCGCTAAATCGTTATTTTCTCTTTTTTCTACTGCATATTCTAACGATTTAACTTCATTTTTAACTTCTTTGGCTACTCTTGTTATATTAATTTTCATTCCATCTTGCAGAAGTTCGTCTTTTGTTGGTGATATTTTATCTAAATCATTTATTGCAATTTTTTTAGAATCTAACATATTTTCCACATTATCTTCTGATGATTTAAATTTCAATACCTTGCCATCAACATTTACTTCAACATCTACAGCTTTCTTTATATAAATTTTGTCTCCATCTTTCACTTTACTGTCTAATGCTACAGATACCTTATCAAATGATTCTACCTTTATTTCTTGCTTATCTAATATTTTTCCTAAATCACTTGCTAATGTTGTTATTTGTACTTCCTGGCCATCAATAACTACTGATATAGTTTTCTTCATATTTACTATAGTAACTGCGCCCCCTATAACAGTAACGCACGTCGCTACCGCTAGAGTTTTTTTCCAAGACTTAAAAATACTACTTAGTCTTGTTTTTATATTACTAATCATAAAAATACCTCCCTTAGACAAGAGTACCTCGAAATTATACCTAAGATTTTTATTCCTGTCAAATTTCAAACTATTCTCTTGTGAATTGACTCCGTAAACGCATGAGTTTGAATCATACCTCACGACTTGTAATTGCAGATAAATCAATCCTTAAGGGTAGACTTAGTAGAAGACTTTTAATAAATTTTTTTGATGATGTTAATTAAATATATTACTTAAAATAATTAATTATTACTTTATGACAGTCAATGTTTTAAATTATTTTACAAATTCTTATAAAAATACCCTTTAAATTTTTTCATTATTAGTCATATTAAAGTACGAATTCCAAGTTATTCATCTACAAAACAAGTTACTTATAACTTAAATTAGATATCAATGAAAATATTTCATTATTTATTACTTATATGGAACAAGAGTAAAAATTATTAATAAATTATATATTAAATACCCTCTTAGTATTTGATACAGTTATATTTTCCACATCTGCTTTGTTTATTCCTTTTATTTCCATAATATTTTCTATAATATATTTTATATAGTCTGATTGATTTCTTTTACCTCTATTAGGAGTTGGCGCCATATATGGACAATCTGTCTCAACTAATATTTTTTCCATTGGTATTTCTTTTAATACTTCTTTTATAGTTTTAGCATTTTTAAAGGTAACCACTCCTGTTACCCCTATATAGTAACCTAATTTTATACATTCCTTAGCAAATTCAACACTTCCAGAAAAACAATGAACTACTCCTGTTACATCTGGATATTCTTTCATTATATCTAGTGTATCTTTGTGTGCATCTCTATCATGTATAACTACTGGAATTTTAAGCTCTCTTGCAAGTTCCATCTGCATTTTAAAAGCCTTTTGTTGAATATTCTTTGGTGGATTTTCCTCCCAATAATAGTCTAGTCCAATTTCACCAATAGCTTTTACTTTTTTATTTTTTTTATAAATATCTCTTAATTCATCTATTAATTTTTCATCTACAATGTCAGCATAAGATGGGTGTATACCTATTGCTGCATAAATAAAATCATGCTTATTAGACAATTCCACTGACATTTTCATACCATTGAAATCAGATCCACAATTTAAAACACCAATAACACCATTGTGTTTTATTTCTTTTATAACTTTATCTCTATCTTCATCAAAGCTTGTGTCATCATAATGTGCATGCGAGTCAAATATCATAATAAATTCCCCCTAATCAGTTTATATAATTACTACAGAATAGTTCCTAAAATCGGTGATAGTAGTCCCATAATTCCTCCAAGTAATCCTCCAAGCCATGTTATAGCTCTTAATTCCTTACTTGCAATTTCCAAAATTAATTTTTCTGCAAACTCTACTTCAAAGCTATTAATTTTATCTTCTATTATTCTTGATACATTAAAGCTATCAACAAGTTGTTTCCCACTATTTTGCATAAATCTATTATAGACTTCAATAATATTTTTTGACATATTATCAACTGTTCTTTCATCAACACTAACTAAAATATCTTTAATTTTTTTATTTTTAATTATTGTTATTAAATCTTCAACCATTGAATTTACAACATTTTTAATAATATCATCTTTCAAAACATCTTTATTGACAATATCTATAACTTTATTAATTAAATCCTTTGAATCAATATCCACTGTTTTTAATACTTCTTCTATATTATTTTTATTTTCAAATAATCCATTTTGAATTTTTGTAGCAAAACCGTCTATAATATTATTATCTTTTGCTTTAAAAACTATTAGATTTGATATGTTTTTTACAACTTCCTCTTTATTTTCTAAAGAAATACTATTTAAAACTTCACTTATAGACTTTTCTGAAAAACTATCTATAGCATTAGTTATTAACATAGATAGATCATCTATATTTTCTTCATTTGATAAAAAAGCATCTCCATATTCTAAGACTTTACCATATATCATATCGCTTTTCAAAAACATAGATATCATAGGACTCATTCCAGATATAGCTTTGTCTATGCCATCTTTAATTTTAATCTCTGTTCTTTCAGTTTTTAATATATCTTTTAAATACTCTGCTATTTTTTCACGATTATCACATGCATAAACTTTTAAAGCTACTATTAATCCTTCTGGTAATACATCCTTTAGTTTCTCTTCTGAGTCTTGCAAAATTTTTATATTTTTTTCTAATATGTTATTAATATTTCCAATTAACTCTTCACTATCTAAATACTCATTACCCTTATGTATTAAATTGTTTTTAAGTTTATCGTAATCCTTATGTAGTAATACTTCTTTAGGATTCTTTTCTATAATTTTTACAAGTTGTTTTTCAATAATTAAAGAAGATTCTCTCTTTATTTTTTCACTAATTTCAGAGTTTAAAATAGTTGATGAAATACTTTCTTTTAAAATATTGTCAACATTTAATTGTAAACTTGTATCTAATATATCTCCAATTGTTTTTTCACTTTCCTTAACTTTTAAAAACTTATCCTTAAAATATGATTTAATAGAATTGCTAATTTTTTCGCTACATAATGAATCTATAATTGTTTCCTTATCAAGCAAATGTTCTCCAACAGCATCTCCAACACTTTTAGCAATTCTATCTTTTTCTTTTGGTATTAATCCCGGAGTAAATGGTACTTTAACTCCAAGAATCCTTACCTCTTTATGCGGTTTAAATAACATCTTAATAGCTAACCAATTGGTAAAATACCCTATTATGGCACCTATTATAACACCTATTAAATATTTCAAATTTATCACTCCTTTAATTTAATTGTAAATAAATGCATTGATATTCTTTTAACATTAATAGCAGGTGTTATTACAATTGTTGTAAATTATGTAATAACCTATTAATACTTAGTCCACTAAATATTATATTCTATTTTCTTAGTTTATCCAATTCCTTCATATATTATATAGCAAAGCTTTTTATATTTTCTCCTTTCATATAAAAAAATGATATGATATTATTTTATCTTAACATTTTTTTATTTCTATTTAAATATATATTCACCATATTTGATAAAACTTTAACTATTTCTTTCATTTATCAGTATTTTTAGCCTAATTTAAAAAATGAAATAATTTTCAATTTCAAAACTAGTATATTTGAAAAAATTAGACATTTTATTGTGTTAACACAAATTATTCTCGAAATTTGGCTTATTTTACATTTGACTGAATTTTTTATATTATTGTAATATTGAAATGTAGTACTTTTTATTTTAATTAATTATATTAAAGGAGGATTATTAATGGTTATTGACTTAAGTATGATTCAAACTCTAGCAGTAGCAATAATTTTTTACTATGTTGGGTCTTTTTTAAAGAAAAAGGTTTCACTTTTAGAAAAATTTTGTATTCCTGCCCCTGTAATAGGCGGTCTTATTTTTGCAATTTTAAACTTTCTACTTAGACAATATAATATTGCAACTATAAACCTAGATGTAACATTACAAGATCCATTTATGCTTGTATTCTTTACAACAATTGGTCTTGGTGCTAGTTTTAAACTTATTAAACAAGGTGGAAAACAAGTTATAATGTTCTTTATAGCAGCAGTATCTTTAGTTGTTTTACAAGATATAGTGGGAGTTGCTGTTTCAAAACTTATAGGTGCTAATCCACTTCTTGGTCTTATTGCAGGTTCTATTACTATGACTGGTGGTCATGGAACTGGTGCAACATGGGGACACACTTTTGAAACTCAATATGGACTAGCTGGTGCTTCAGCTACAGCAATGGCAGCTGCGACATTTGGTCTTATCTGCGGTAGTATTATCGGTGGACCTATTGGCAAAAGATTAATTCAAAAGAATAATTTAAAAAGTGATTCTCTTGAATATGCAGCAGCTACAACTACTGCAAAAGAAGAACTATCATATAAATCATTATTTACTACACTATCAATAATATTTATATGTATGGGTGTAGGTAGTATATTAGAAATCTTCTTCACTAAAATAGGTGTAACACTACCTGCATATATAGATGCTATGATAATTGCAGCTATAGTTATAAATTTTGGTGAAGTAACTAAGAAATTTAAAATCAATACAGCTTGTACTGATGCAATAGGAAATATTGCGTTAAATGTATTCCTTTCAATGGCCTTAATCAGTCTACAATTATGGCAATTAAAAGAGACAGCTGGACCACTTCTAATATTACTAAGTTGCCAAGCAGTATTAATGTTCATATTCGCATACTTTATAACATTTAGACTTATGGGTAAGGATTATGATGCTGCTGTTATGTCTGCAGGTCACTGTGGATTTGGAATGGGTGCAACACCTAATGGTATGGCTAATATGGATGCTGTTACTTCTAAGTTTGGACCATCTCCAAAAGCATTCTTTATATTACCAGTAGTAGGAGCATTCCTTGTAGACTTTACAAATTCTGTTATTATAGCTGTATTCGCTAACCTTTTTGGCTAGTTTTTAAAGTTAAATAAAAGAATTTAAAACATATAACATATAACATATAAGTTTAAGAATAATTTTGTATTTTAAAATATCACAATTAAAATAAAGTTTTAGAACTATTTTAATAAGAATTTAATTTTTATTAAAATAGTTCTTTTTTATATTAATGTACCTTAAGTGGTATAATTATATTATGTAATTACTTTTATAGGGAAACAAGCTCCAATTTAAATTTATTCAATAATCTTAAAGTATTTTTATATAAAATGTAGTGTTGAATTTGAAGTGATTCGGAGCATGCCTCACTATTTTAGGTATCCAAGTTTTGAAATGGATAATCTTAAAAGTCAACTTGGAACCATATATAAACTAATTATTAAATTTAAGGCGGTGTTTATATGTTTGATACCCACATACATACTAACTTTTCTAGCGATTCTGAAATGAATATAGATATTGCTATAAAAAAAGCTAGAGAATTAAATTTAGGGTTAACTATAACTGATCATATGGATTTAAATTATCCAGATAAAACAAAATTTAAGCTTGACATAGATAGTTATTTTAACAACTATCTTAACTGCAAAAGCAATGATTTACTTTTAGGCATTGAACTTGGAATGGATGAAAATTTTTCAGATGAAAATTTAAATATTGCAAAAAAATATGATTTTGACCAAATAATTGGATCTCAACATTCTGTAAATGGTATTGATATTTTTGATAAATCATTATACAAAGGTAAATCTAAAGACTATATCTTTACTACATATTTTACCGATATGATAGCTTCTATTAATACCCATAATTATATTGATATTTTAGCACATATAGATTATATATGCAGATATTGTACTTTTGAAGATAAAGAAATGCATGTAAGTGAATATGGTGACTACATAAAGGAAGTTTTTAAACTTTGTATTGAAAATAATATAGTAGTTGAACTTAATACACGAAGATTTAACGATGATAAAGCTATTAAATCTTTAAAAGACATCTATTCAATTTATACTTCATTAGGTGGAACCCTTGTTACTATTGGTTCTGATTCTCATGTTCCTGAAAATATAGGTAGATCTTTTAAAGAAGCTGTTGATTTTTGTGATGTTTTAAATTTAAAACCAGTACATTTTAAAAATAGAAAAATAGAATATGAAAAAATATAAACAAAAACTATGGAATTATATATTTATAAATATAATTCCATAGTTTTTTTATTTAAATTATATATTATTGTTCAGTACCATAATATCTTTCATAATATCCTTGAGGATATTTACACAATGGACATGCAAGTGGTGCTGTTGTTCCTTCATATATATATCCACAATTCATGCATCTCCATGAAATCTGCTCATCTCTTTTATAAAGTTTATTTTCTTTCATAAGTTGATATAGTAATTTATATCTTTCGTAGTGGGATTTTTCAACTTCTATTATATGCTTAAATGCTATAGCTACTTCCTTAAATCCCTCTTCTTCTGCTATTTTTTGAAACTCTGGATAAACAGTAGTCCATTCATTATTTTCTCCATTAGCTGCATAATTCAAATTTTGTTCTGTTGTTCCTGTTGCTACTGGATAAGTTCCATCTTCTATTAATACTTCAGTTTCCGGTGTCAACGCTTGAGCTAATAAATCAAAAAACACCTTTGCATGGGCTCTTTCGTTATTTGCTGTTTCTGTAAAAACATGATATAAATATTCATTATTTTCTTTTTTAGCTACCTCTGCATAAAATGTGTATCTGTTTCTTGCTTGAGATTCGCCAGTAAAAGCTCTCATAAGATTTTTTTCAGTTTTACTACCTTTTAAAGTTGGCATATAAAAACACTCCTTTTAAATCTATTCTACAAATTAGAATTCCCTAAAATTTAAATATAATTCTTATACAGTGCTTTCTAAATATCCAAAATTTTTATAAATTATAATTTAAAATAAAAGTAAAAACTGTCTCATTTCGAGACAGTTTTTATTACTTATACTATTTCACTATGCTTCCAGCTGGAACATCACCAGGATTTACAGCAAATAATTTACTATCATCATCAGTTGATGCACATAGTATCATACCTTGTGATAATTCACCTCTTAATTTTACTGGTTTTAAGTTTGCAACTAAAACCACATTTTTACCTACTAATTCTTCAGGTTTATAATGCTGAGCAATTCCAGATACAACTTGTCGTACCTCTCCACCTAAATCAACTTTTAATTTTAAAAGTTTTTTAGCTTTTTTAATTGGCTCACATTCTAAAACTTTAACAACTCTTAAATCTATTTTGTCAAAATCATCTATTGTAATTTCTTCCTTTATAGGTTCCATTTCTTTAACTGCTGCTGCTTTTTTAGCTTCTTCTGCAATCTTATCAAGTTCTGCTAATTTAGCTTCAACATCTATTCTTGGGAATATAGCTTCACCTTTGCAAACTTTAGTTCCAAAAACTGTTCCATTAAATTCTTTTAAGCTGTCCCAAGTTATATTTGTTGCATTTATTTGTGCATTTATTTTCTCACTTGTACTTGGTAGGAATGGAGAAACTAAAACAGAAACTATTCTTAAAGACTCTGCTAAGTTATATAAAACTGTAGCAAGTCTTGGTTTTTGTTCTTCATCTTTTCCAAGAACCCAAGGAGTTGTTTCATCTATATATTTATTTGTTCTTCTTATTAATGTCCATATATGATCAAGTGCAGCAGGTGCATTAAATTTATCTAAAGCTTCTTCTGCAAGTTTAGGGGTATTTAATGCAAGTGAAATTAGCTCTTCATCTAAAGACTCTTTTACTTGTGGCTCTGGTATTACTCCATCAAAATATTTTTCTATCATTGTAACTGTTCTTGAAAGTAAGTTTCCAAGATCATTTGCAAGATCTGAGTTTGTTTTCTTTATAAATATTTCATTGTTAAATAGCCCATCAGCTCCAAATGGAATTTCATGTAATAAATAGTATCTTACTGCATCTACACCAAATTTATTAACTAAAATAACTGGATCTACAACGTTACCTTTTGACTTAGACATTTTTCCACCATCAACAAGTAACCATCCATGACCAAATACTTGCTTTGGTAGTGGCATATTTAAAGCCATTAACATTATTGGCCAATAAATTGTATGGAATCTTAATATATCCTTTCCTATTAAGTGAACATCTGCTGGCCAATATTTTTCTAAAAGCTCAGTATTTTCACTATTATATCCTAATGCAGTTATATAGTTTGATAATGCATCTATCCAAACATATATAACATGACCTGGATCAAATTCTACAGGTATTCCCCAAGTAAATGAAGTTCTTGATATACATAAATCTTGTAATCCTGGTCTTAAGAAGTTATTAAGCATTTCATTTTTTCTTGACTCTGGTTGTATAAATTCTGGGTGAGTTTCTATATACTCAATTAATCTATCAGCATAATTAGACATTTTAAAGAAATATGCTTCTTCTTTTGCCTTTTCAACTGGTCTTCCACAGTCTGGGCATTTTCCGTCTACTAATTGTGTTTCAGTCCAGAAAGATTCACATGGTGTACAATATAGTCCTTCATATGAACTTTTGTATATATCACCTTGATCATATAACTGCTTAAATATTTTTTGAACAGCTTTCTTATGATAATCTTCAGTTGTTCTTATGAATTTATCATATTTAATATCCATTAATGTCCAAAGACTTTTTATTCCAGCAACTATTTCATCTATATATTCTATCGGTTGAACGCCCTTTTCCTCTGCTATTCTTTGAAGTTTTTGACCATGTTCATCTGTTCCTGTTAAGAACATTACATCATGACCTGTTAGTCTTTTAAATCTAGCTATAGCATCTGCTGCAACTGTAGTATACGTATTTCCTATATGAAGATTTGCAGATGGGTAATATATCGGTGTTGTAATATAAAACGGTTTTTTACTCATTTTTATTCCTCCTATGATTATCTTAATTTTATACAAATAAAAAGTCTCTATACGAAATTAATCGTATAGAGACGTAATATACACGTGTTACCACTCTAATTTATACTTACCTTACAATAAGTACCTCAGTAAGTGACTCAACCCTAAAGTATTTATCACCTTGCAATATATCGGTTGCCACCGTACTTTCCTAACTATTGCTCAGAAAGTCTGCTCCAAGGCCATGTTCATAGTGTTTTCTGACGCTAGCTTTCACCTACCCTAGCTCTCTTCGGACATTATTATCACCATTACTCTTCTTTTCATAGCATTATTTCAATATTTATTAATATAATATGTTAAATTAAAAATTCTGTCAATATAAATTTTAATATTTATATACGTTTTATTTATTATATCCATTAAAACTTTAAATATAATTAAATTAATTAATCTTTTCTTATTAACATTTTAATCACTTTCTTAACTCTTTAAAAAACTCTTCGTCATTCCATTCAATCGGCCTTGGGTTTTTTATTACAATTTCTGCTTGAAAAAAGTCTGTAGTTACACCTTTATCATTTTTAAACATTTCTTCATCTCCATATGCATATTGAAGTTCAAATAACTCTTTATACATTTTCTTCTTGTAGGGGCTTTTTTTATTATCTAATGCAATTATTCTGTTACTATTTTCTATACCAGCATCTTTTAAAGTATTTTGTAATTCTGTAGTAATACTATTATACCTCTCAGTTTCATAACTAAAATTATTAAATCTCTCCCCATCTTCATATACTGTATTTATACTATATATTTTGCCGTTAAACTTCAAATCATTATTAAGATTTTTTGCTAAAAATTTTACTCCATTAAATTGGCTTTGATATGCATGAGCTATTCCGTAATGAATATATGTTTTTCCTTCACCAAAATGATCATATATACTAATAATATTTTCATAACTTAACTTATCCCTTGTCTCATAAAACTCTTTATTAACATATGGTCCACCCTTTTCTGGGTTACCTATTTGAGACATATTTTTTAAATTGTTTAATATAAATTCTATATTAAACACCTCTTCTTTATTTAAATGTTTTATATATGCTTCATTATTTTCTTTAATATCATTTTCAAATTCCTCAATTGCTTTTATATATTCATTACTTCTTTCAGTATAAAGTTCTTCCTTCTCATTACACTCTAAAATTTTTTCAATTTTATCTATTTGTTCTTTAGGTAAATTATTATATTTCTCTAAAATATTATTGAAATAAAATTTTACTCCATTATATGATTCTATTGCTTCAATACCAACAAACTTTAACTTTTTTTCATCTGGCAATTCTTTATTTTTCAAATAAATTTTTTTAAGCACTTGTTTTTCATCCTCAGTATATACTATATTAAAAAAATTATTAAAAATATCATTTAATAGCTTTTCATCCCCAGTTTGTAAATATTCATTTATGAAACTACATTCTGCATATCCATTCTCCACAAAAAAGTATTTTAAACCCCAATTATCTATTAAATAATTAACAAATTTTTCTTTAATATAAGTATTTTCCTTCATGCCATGGGTTTCATTTGTAAAAACTATATTTTTATCTTTTATATTATCCAATATTAAATCTAAATCTTTGTTATCATTAATATCATTGAGCTTTAATTCTCTACTATTTTTTTTAACATAATCAACATTATTCATCGGCATGTTATAAATAATTCCCACGCCAATAGCAATAATTATAATGCCTATACTTATAATTAATCCTTTTTTGTTCATGATAAATCCCCCCTTTATCAAAAAAAATTTATATAAAGTTAATTTTTACTACTTCATATGTTTTTCATTATAAAACTATTAAACATAATTTTATTTAATAAATTTATATATTATATAATATTAATTTTTACATAAAAAAGCGTGTGTTTACACGCTAATTCATATTTTAAAATTATTTTCTTTAATCTCTTGGTGTATATCTATTGCAAGGTTTTCCCCAAGTATATTTGCCTTTTCTAGCACATTCAATTCCATTAACTATACCGCCACCAAGTCCTCCAACTACGTTACAGTTACATGCACAATCACATGTACACATATTACCAAATGTTCCTTCACTATTACTAAATCCCTTAACTATAATATTCATTCTCTCTCCCTACATACTTAACGTTTTAATTTTTTTATTATTTCCTCTCCATACCATTTAATTGGTGTTGGATTTTCTATTATTATTTCTGCTTGAAAATAATCTGTAGTTACACCTTTATTAGATTCGAATAATTTTTCATCCCTATACACATCGATAAATGTAAAACATTCTTTAAATATTTTCTTTTTATATGGACTTTTTTTATTATCTAATACAATTATTCTATTTCCATTTTCTATGCCAGCTTTTTTTAAAGTTTCTTCTAAATCTGTAGTAATACTATAAAAACTATAAGGTGATAGATCATCATAATTATATGCCTCACCATTTTTATACAGTGTGTTTATACTATAAATCTTATCTTTAAAATTCGAATCTTCTTTAAGATTTGCACCTAAAAATTTTACATTATTTATTTCTCTTTGATAAATATGATCCATACCATAATGAAGATAATACTTTCCACCACCAAAATGGTCATATATTTTTTTAAAGTTTTCATAGTTCATTTTATCTCTTGCTTCATAGAATTCTTTATTATTACTTATTCCACCATCTATTAGTGGCACTAATTTAGAAGTATTTTTTAAATTATTTAGTATACATTCAAGGTTAAATACCTCGTATTTATCTAATGATTGTATATATTTTTTTTCATTTTCCTTTATATCTTTCTCTAAATCTTCAATTGCTTTTACGAATGTGCTACTTCTTTCACCATTAATCATTTCTTCTTCAGAACATTTTAAAACCTTATTTATTTTCTCTAACTGATCTTTAGGAATATTATTATATTTATTTTTTATGTGTTTAAAGTAATAAGTTATGCTTCCATCTTGCTGTTGAACATCAAGTCCAATTATAATTAATTTTTTTTCTTCCGGTAAATCTTTATTTTTTAAATATAATTTTTTTGCCAATTCCTTTGAAGACTCATCACTCATAGCTCCAAATACTCCGTTTTCAAAAATATCATCTAATAATTTTTCATCTCCAGTTTGTAAATATTCATTTAAAAGAGTTCCTGATGCATATCCACATTCCATTAAAAAGTATTTTAAATCCCAATTATCCATTAAATAATTTACAAATTTATATTGAATATCTGCATTTTCATTAATACCATGATTCTCATTTGTACACACAATTGTTTTATCTTTTATATTATCCAATATTAAATCTAAATCTTTGTTATCGTTAATATCATTGAGCTTTAATTCTCTACTATTTTTTTTAACATAATTAACATTATTCATCGGCATGTTATAAATAATTCCCATTCCAACAGCAATAATTATAATGACTATACTTATAATTAATCCTTTTTTCTTCATGATAAATCCCCCTTTTATCAATTCAAAATTTATATAAAGTTAATTTATACCACTTCATATGTTTTTCATTATAAAACCATTAAACATAATTTTAGTAAATAAAAGATGAATTTTATTAATTAAATTTGTATATTCTGTAAAGTTATCTTTTTTACACTTTTATTTAAATAAAATTAAATTTCTATATAGTAAAAAACTGCTACTCATAGACTTTTCTCTATATTGTAACAGTTTTTATAATATGACTTTTATATTCATAATGTAACTTTATTTTTTTACAATCTATATCTTTTTCCTTTTATATAGTACATAACCTCTTCAACTATGTTTGTTACATGATCTCCTGCTCTTTCTAAATGTTTGTTTACCATTATAGCTTGCAAGTACTGATCAATTTCTTGTTCATTTTCTGTTTTCTTAATTCCTTGAACAAATTTCTTTAAATTTGATTTATAAATATTATCAATTTCATCATCTAAAGTTGCTGCAATTTTAGCATCTTCTAAGCTTTCATTTTCATAAGCGTCCATTGTCTTATTTATCATATTTGTCAAAATTGAAATTGCCTTTATAAACTCGTTATTTAAACTTTGTATTCCCTCACAATTAGACGTATTAAAAGCTAGTATATAATTTGATATGTTTTTAGTATAATCTGCTATTCTTTCAATTTCAGTAGATATTTTAATGATTGTTATTATAGTTCTTAAATCTATTGCTACTGGTGATTGTTTTGCTATTAATATTACTGCCTCATTATTTATTTCATCATTTAATTCATTAATAACAGAATCCTTTTTTATTATCTTTAAAGCTAACTCCTTATCATTTTCTTTAAGTGCTTTAACGGTGCTTTTATACATTTCTATTGTAATGTTCCCCATACTAGTTAACTTCTCATTTAGTTTTAAAATCTCATTTTCAAAGTTTTTTCTTATATTAGCATTCATTTAATCCCCTCCTCATTTTTAACCAAATCTTCCAGTTATATAATCTTCCGTTCTTATATCTTTAGGGTTTGAGAATATACTTCCTGTATTATCGAATTCTACTAATTTACCATTTAAGAAAAATGCTGTTTTATCTGATATACGGGCTGCTTGTTGCATATTATGAGTAACTATTACTATAGTATAATTATCTTTCAATGATAATATTAGTTCTTCAACTTTCAATGTTGAAATAGGATCTAATGCTGATGTTGGTTCATCCATAAGAATTATTTTAGGCTTCATAGCTATTGTTCTTGCTATGCAAAGCCTTTGTTGCTGACCACCTGACATTCCCATAGCTGATGCTTTAAGTCTATCTTTAACCTCATCCCAAAGTGCTGCTGCTTTTAAGCTTTCTTCAACTATTTTATCTAAGGTAGCTTTATCTCTTACCCCATGTATTCTTGGTCCATAAGCAACATTATCATATATACTCATTGGAAATGGATTCGGCTTTTGAAACACCATTCCAACTTTAGTTCTTAATGCAATTACATCATCATCTTTGTATATATCTTTACCATCAACTTTTATTTTACCTATAACATCAACATTGTCTATCAAATCATTCATTCTATTTAAAGTTCTTAAAAATGTTGATTTTCCACATCCTGACGGTCCTATTAATGCTGTAACTTCATTTTCTGATATATCTATATTAATTTTAAAAAGTGCTTGTTTTTCACCATAAAATAAATCTAAATCTCTAACAGAAATTTTTTTGTTATCCATAAACTCACCTCTTTTTAATAATTTCCTTTAGTAAATCTTTTAACTATGAATTGAGATAATAAATTTAATACCAAAACCATAACTATTAAAACAATTCCTATAGCTGCTGCTAACCCTATATCTCCTTGCTCTTTTGTAACTAAGTACGCATGAACAGTAAGTGTTCTAGCACTAGACATTATATTTTCTGGTATAGCTACTGCAGTTCCTGCTGTAAGTAATATAGCCGCTGATTCTCCTATAATTCTTCCGATTGATAATATTACTCCTGAAAGTATTCCTGGCATAGCTGCTGGTAAAACAACTTTATATAAAGTTTGAAACTTTGTAGCGCCTAATGCTAAAGATCCTTCTTTATAAAATGATGGCACAGTTTTTAGTGATTCCTCTGTTGTTCTTATTATTACTGGTAATATTATTATTGCTAATGTTAAGCTTGCCGCTAATATGGAGTAACCCATTTTTAATATGGTTACAAAGAATATGGAACCAAATAATCCATATATTATAGATGGTATACCCGCTAACACTTCTGTTGAAAATCTTATAAATTTAACAATTACACCTTGTTTTGCATATTCTTGAAGATATATAGCTGATAATATTCCTATTGGCACTCCCACTAAAAGAGATAATCCAACGGTATATAGTGTTGTTATTATCATAGGAAGTAACCCACCCTGGCCATCTGATGAATAATTGCTAAATAATAATTTAAAGTTTATTACACCTATTCCCTTCGTAAATATAAATATTAATATTACTCCTAATATTATTACTGTTAAAATAGCCGATAGCCATAATAAGCTATTTAGAAAAAATCCTTTTATTTTTCTCATTCTACTTACCTACCTTTGAAGAAAGTTTTAAAATAGTTAAGTTAATAATCATTATAAATATAAACAGCACTATACCTGTTGCGAATAACATCTCTTGATGAGTACCAAATGCATATCCCATTTCTAGTGCAATGTTAGTAGTAAGAGGTCTAACGCTATCTGCAAGTCCTCTTGGTATTATTACGCTATTACCTGCAACTAAAATCACTGCCATAGTTTCTCCAATTGCTCTTCCAATTCCTAATGCCACCGCTGCAAGAATTCCTGATTTAGCTGCTGGAAGTACAACTTTAAATATAGTTTCTATTTTAGATGCCCCAAGGGCTAGTGATGCTTCTTTATAACTTTTAGGTACTGCTTTTATAGATGTTTCTGCTACTGTAACTATTGTAGGTAGCATCATTATAGCAAGAACTATTATAACTGCTAGCAACGTTTGTCCTTTCGGTAAATTAAATAAATTTTGTATTGTAGGTACTATTACAGCTAATCCAAATACACCATAAAGAACTGATGGTATCCCTGCTAATAACTGAACTGCATTTGATATTACTACACCTACTTTTTTAGGTGCAATTTCAGATATAAATAGTGCTGTAAAAACTCCTACTGGAGCTCCAATTATTACAGCGCCTAAGGTTCCATAAATTGATGCTAATATCATTGGAAAAATTCCAAATTTATCACCACTAGGCACCCATTTTTTGCCAAAGATAAACTCTGTAAAAGAATATCCCTTTGATACAAATGGTTGAAACCCTTTATAAAATATGAATCCTATAATTAAGATTAAACTTATTACTGATATTAGTGCACATATTAAAAATATTTTTTGAGATAACTTTTCTATAAAATATTTTCGTTTATTACTTTCTTTATTTATATTAAAATCCATTCACCTTCACACCTCTTTATACTGTTATAATTTAATTTATTATGCCCAACAGTTATTAACTCTATTATATAAAAGCAATGTTAAAGCAATGTTTAGACTGTGTTAATTCGATATTTAGTCCATGTTAAAAATAATTAACATTTCTATATTCAAAATAAAAAATCTATGCAATTTTTAAACTGCATAGATCTTCATTTTATTATACCTTATTATGGATTTATTCTTATTGCACCACTAGATTTAACTATATTTTGACCATCTTCACTTAATATAAAATCTAAAAACTTTTTATCTTCCTGTGTAAAGTTTTCTTCTTTATAAATTACTATAAAGGGTCTTGATAATTTATAAGTGTTTTTTAATACATTTTCCTCTGTAGGCTCTACTCCATCTATATTTTGAGGTTTTATAGTGTCATCTATATATTCAAAGGATATATAACCTATGGCATTTTCATTACTTTTTACAATGTTTTTAATGCTTCCATTACCATCTGTTATTATTGCATTTTCTATTTGTTCTTCTGGTTTAAAATCTACAATTTCTTGAAAAGATGTTCTTGTCCCTGAACCATCCTCTCTGGATACAACAACTATTGGTTTATCCTCTCCACCAAGTTCTTTCCAATTTGTTATTTTTCCTGTATATATCTCTTTTAGTTGTTCTAAGGTTAAATTTTCAATACTATTTTTATTATTTGTTATAATTACAATACCATCATAAGCTATTATTTTTTCTTCTAATCCTGAGCTTTTTTCTTTTTCTTTAATATTTCTCGATGACATACCTATATGGGAAACTCCATTTATAGTATCTTGTATTCCTGCTGATGAGCCAATTGCTTGTATCTCAATATCCAAGCCTTTATTACTTTTTTTATAAAACTCTGCTTCCTTTTCCATTAAAGGTGAAACTGATGTTGATCCAGATATTTTTATAGTATTACTACTAGCTTTTTCTTTTTTGCACCCTGTAACTGCAAATACTATACTTATAGCCAATGATGCTACAATTATACCTTTAAACAACCTGTTTTTTTTCATCATATACACTCCTAAACTATCCATATTAATTATGTAGTATTCCTACTAAAAATTTTTTTATTCTAATTCACTTTTGTTTTCAATTCATATTGTTTTTTTTATTCAATATATTTTCTTTACAAAACATATATTATATTATCAATGTTAAAGCAGTATTAAGACTATGTTTAAACTATGTTCAGATTATGTAAAGAAAAATTAACATAAATATACTAAAATAAAAAACAGCTTTAAGATAAAGACATATCCCTATCTTAAAGCTGTTTTATTTTACATTATAATTGGTACATATAGCATAAGTGTAAGCATAGAATCTATGCATATTAGCGGCGATATAGCAATAGCCAAAACATAATAATCTAAATCAAACTTATATTTTCTATATCCATATATAATTAAAGGTATAGACATAATAAGACATATAATCGTTCCAATCTTGGCTGTAAAGTAAGGCGGCATCATATCTTTATATGCTATGAAAAAAAATCCATTTATTAAAACTGTTTTTAATAAAATCATTAGCATATAGCAAATAATAAATAATGCTTTTCTAACTCTATCACTTAATTTAAATTCTATAACTGATATTATGGATACTATTGATATTATTATTAAAATCCACGAAGCTCCCATTGGTATCATATAAAATGCCCCTGTTAAAATATTTTGTATAGTTATATAAATACAGGTTTTTAAATCTCCATCTCTATAACCTTTAGTAGCTTCTATAAATTTTTCATGGGTTGAAATCAGCTCTAATCGAGCATTACCTTTTTTTACACAATCTACATATGCAATATAATTTCCATCCCTAGTTGGTAATATTGAATCTCTAGAGGTATTAGTATTAATATTTATTAATTTAGGATTTATTTTGTTCATATATTCAAGTTGCCCTTCAACATATTCCATAGATACTTCAACTATTTGTCTTTGAGTTCTATGCTTTGAGTTACTTACATCTGCACTAAGAATTAGCTCATCGCTTTCTCCTGGCACTGTACTAAAGTCATCACTTGAATCAAGGTATTCTTCTTGTTTGTTTTTTAATATTCCTGTATTTGGAGGCGCAACTATACCAAATTCACCTCTAAACACCTGTTTTATTTCTTGTTCTTCCTTAGATTTTGTAGAATCTATTTCAAAACTATGGGTTTCGTAACTTGGCTCACCTTCATGGGAATATTTAACTACTAAAATACCCGTATTATCTTCAACTACTAATCTAGAATCAAATATTTTTATTTTAGAAGTTTCAGCATCACCAAATGCAAACTTCACATCTGATGGTATTCCATTTTCCACAGTAATATACTTAAACTCTAAAGAATCCTCTAAATATGTTATTATATACTTTCCATCAAAGGAATTTCCTGCTACAGATTTTATATTTTTACCAATATTAACCTTAGCCACCTTATTAATTTTCAAATCAGTAATTTCAACATATCCATCATAAAATATAGCATAAGCTTCATCTGATAACTTTACGAACTCTTGAATATTTTCTTTTAAATTTTCACCTATTATATTTAAATTTTCATCTATCTGTATTTCTTTTATAAATCTATCAGTATCCTTATATATTGAATAGTGTAAATATATTTTTTCATCTTGTTTGTACAAGTTAATCTCTCTAGGAATTTCATTTAATTGTTCAATAGTTTTCTCTTTTAATTCTTTACCTGAACTATCAACAACTTTAATTTTTAAGTCATTGCCACTTTGGTATGCTACTATTGCATTATTATTAAAATCTAACACTGCTGGTTTTTGCTCTATATCTCCTTGTTCTACCAAAATAGCCTTACTCCATTTGTCTGTATGATTAGGAACAATAACCTCACTATTTAATTTATTATGAAATATAAACATACCTATAATAAATATAACCACAAAACCTATTGTTATATATTTCTCTTTTTTCACCCTTCTCACCTCCAACTAATCTATAACAACTTCCTCTGGATCAAATGCATCTCTTAACGCATCACCTATTATATTTAAGCTTAAAGCTAATATAACTAAAATAGCTGATGGTATCATAATTGAGTATGGATAAAATAATAACATTCCTGAATTAATTCTTATTAATCCACCTAATGTTATAAAATAAACAGATGCTCCTAATCCTAAATAACTCAAAGTTGATTCCAAAAGTATTGTTGAAGGTATTTCTAAACTAATCATTATTATGCAGGTACTTAAAACATTTCTAAAAAAATGGTTGCATAAAACTCTAGAAGTACTTGCACCTAATGCTTTAGCAGCTAAAATATATTCTTGTTCTCTAACTTTTAGCAACTGCCCTCTAACTATAAGGGCTATATTGCCCACTCCCCATAAAACCATAGCCATTACCAACGATATTAAGGGACTACCTGTTATACATATTAAAACTACTAGTATTATTATTACGTGTAAACTTGTAAGTATTTCTATTATTCTAACTATAATTTCGTCTATTAATCCACCATAAAAACTACATATTCCTCCAAAAACTACACCTATAGAAATGTTTAAAAAGGTTACTAAAACAGCTATAATTAATGTATGCTTAGTAGCTAACCACACCCCTGCATACAAATCTCTACCATCTGCACATGTGCCAAACCAATATGTAGAATTTGGTGGACAGTATACATCTTTAAATGTTTCTATATATTGAAATTTTCCAAAAATAGGGCAAACTATCATTGCTACTAATAGCAAAATAAATAAACCAACTGCAAATATAAAAAGTTTATTTTTTAAAAGTTTTTTTCTAACAGATGCCCAAAAGCTTAACTCTCCTCTATGATATGCCTCCTGATCTTCTGTACAACCTATAATTTCAAATTTTTCTTTCTTTAACTCTAACATATTCCCCCTCCATATTAAATCAACCTAATATTTTAAATAATATCTACCCTTATATAAAAGTATATATTATTTATTTATTCACTTGTTACAAATTTATGAAAGATTTTGTATAATTTGTAAATTTAACATTTTATACTTAGTTTTTTAGTAATTTTTTAAAATTTTATTAAATATTTTAAAATTTTAAAATTAATTATGTTTTTTTATTATTTTGTAAATTTATATCCATTTATTTGATATAATTAGTTAAATTGCTTTTAAAACAGTTAGGGGGGTGTTTTTTTGAAAAAAGAGGAAGCTAAAGAAGTTTTGCAAATTGCTGTTCCAGCTGTTGGAGAAATGATATTGTATATGATGACAGGTGTACTAGATACTTTAATGATTGGAAGATATGGAGGACAACTTTCTGTAAGTGCTGTAGGTATATCCTGGGAGATACTTAATGTTTTTGCTAATATATTTGTAATCATGGGAATTTGCGTTGCTATAACCTCTATGGTCTCCAGATTATACGGAGCAAAACAAATGGATACTGCAGAAGAATATGCTAGTATATGTTCTTTTATAGGAATTATTATAATCTTCTTTTGTATAACAATAATTTTTACATTTGCAGATAAAATCTTAAAACTAGCAGGTTGTACTCCTGAAGTCTTATTAATTTCTAAAAGGTTTATTAGAATTGTTTGTATAGGAATGTTTTTTAATATGACAACAAGTTTGCTATCTTCAATACAACGTTCGTATGGCAACACTAAAATTCCACTAATAGGCTCTTTAATTTTAATAATTGTAAATTTAACCTTAGACTATTCCTTAATATTTGGTAAATTTGGATTTCCTGAGTTAGGTATTGATGGTGCTGCTATTGCAACGGTTATAGCTCAAATATGTAGCTTTTTATTTGCATTATATTATATTTTAACTAAATCTAAAATTAAAATTAAATTACATTACATTAAAGACATAACTTTTAATAAACTTAAGCATATTTTTAAATTATCTATACCAGCTTCATTGCAAGAAGGCGCTTTTAGTATTAGCCGACTTCTTACTACTTTTATGATAATGAGACTAGGAACACTTTCGTTTTCTGCTAATACCATAACTGAAAGCTTAGAGTCCCTTTCTTATATGCCTGGGTGGGGTTTTGCTGTTGCTTGTACGTCTATGGTAGGAAATAAATTTGGTGAAGAAGATTATAAAGGCGCTAAGAGATGTGCAAATAACTGTGCAGTTCTTGGCCTTATAGTTATGTTATGTGTTGCATCATTATTTATATTAATACCTGAGTTATTAATAAAGCTTTTTATAGGCTCTACAGAAATCGATGTTATTAAACTTGGTACAAAATGCCTAATGATTGCATCACTACAACAACCTACTATGGCATTTTCTATGATTTACGGCGGAGCTTTAAAAGGTATAGGAAATACAACTACACCTTTTAAAATATCTTTATTTACCGGTTGGTGTATAAGACTTCCTTTAACATTTTATTTTATATTTATAAAGAAATTATCAGTAACTTATTTTTGGTCTATATGTGTTATTCAATGGTTTGTAGATGCAATTTTAATATATATTGCATACAGAAAAAACTTTAGTACCTTCTGCAAAAAAGAAGGGGTAAGTTAAAATTTAATTTTTCATAAAAGGGCATTTATAGGAAAACAAGCTCCAATTTAAATTTATTCAATAACTTTAAAATATTTTCATACAAAATGTAGTGTTGAATTCTAAGTGATTCGGAGCATGTCTCACTATTTTAGGTATCCAAGTTTTGGAATGGATAATTTTAAAAGTCAACTTGGAACCCTATAGTATATGCCCTTTTTTATTTAAATTTTATATTAATATTCTAGCTACATTTACTGCAATAAGTACTGCACACATATCCACAAGTAATGCAACCCATAGTGTATGTCTTATTTTCTTTATTTGTACTGCTCCAAAATATACTGCTAATGTATAAAATATAGTTTCTGTAGACCCCATTATTATGGATGCACATATACCTATAAAATTATCTGATCCATGTTGATTTATAATATCAGTAAAAATCCCTATAGCTCCACTTCCTGATAGTGGTTTCATAAGAACTAGTGGTACTACTTCCGCCGGTACTCCAATTTTATCTACACCTGGTTTTACAATTGAAATTAAAAAATCCATTGCGCCAGATGCTCTAAATACATTTATAGCAATAAGCATAGCTAATAAATAAGGAAAAATTCTAAGACATATGTTCAGTCCTTCCTTTGCCCCTTCTATAAAACATTCATAAACTTTAACACCTTTAATCATTCCATAAGTTACTATCAATATTATTATTATAGGAATTATTGCTTTAATAATATAATCAAACATAAAATTTCTCCTTTAAACTAAAAATATTTTTGTAATAGCTTGCAAAGTATAACCCCTATTACAGATGCAGAAAATGTTGTGATTATTGCAGGTATTATTATTGCCCCAGGATTTGATGAGCCTGCTGCTGCTCTTATAGATATTACAGTTGTAGGAACTAACTGTATACAGGCAGCATTTAAAATTAAAAATAAAATCATATCATTGCTTGCTGTACCCTTTTCCTTATTTAACTTGTCCATTTCTTCCATAGCCTTTATTCCAAAAGGAGTTGCTGCATTGCCAAGTCCAAACATGTTAGCTGTTATATTCATAACTATTGCACCCATAGCTTTTTCGTCCTTTGACGCTTCTTTAAATATTCTTTTTAATATAGGTGTAAGTATTTTAGCAAGTTTATTTGTAAGTCCACTTTTCTCTGCAATTTTCATTATTCCACACCAAAGACACATCATTCCTACAAGTCCTACCACTAGGTCCACTGTGGAGCTGGTAGTTGAAATAATTGCTTTTGATATTATTTCTCCATCACCACTTGCCAATCCAAAAATAATTCCTATAGCTAAAATTACAAACCATATTACATTTATCAATATAAAATTCCCCTTTCTTTTTTTATTTTGCATAATAATATACTAACTTAATTATTTTTAAAGATTATAATTCATGTTTTTCGCCAATAATAAAAAAATCATAGTAAATATATATGTCTAATTTTTATTTAAATTCATTATTTTCTCTTTCTATACAAAAATTTTTAGGTTCTTTTACCTTGAAATTATATTTTTAAGATGCTAACATTTTATTATAAGAGTAAATACTATTTTAGATTATTGAATAAACTTAAATGGGAACTTGTTTCCCTATATGACTTTTTTTAAAGGAGATTTTTTATGAACGAAAACAAATTACAATTAGCTCAACAGGATATTGACGAAGCTTTAAATACTATTGAAAAATTAGAAAAAAGTATTAAAACAAGTAATGTTTCTCAGGATTTTGTTAAAAAGAACTTTTTAGAATTAAATAAAAAACTTCAAGATATCGAAGTGTTATTAAAAGAAGAAGGTATTTTATAATTTATTAATGTATTAAATTATTTATGAATACTATAAGGATATTTTAATATATAAAAAAAGAGACTAAATTAATTTAGCCTCTTTTTTATATATTTTCAAATTTTATTCAAATAGTTTCGAAACATATTGCCACTTCTCAGCCCTAAAATTATAGCTATATGTATAAATTGTATAGTTGCAATGCCAGCTAATATTCCAGTTAAAAATCTTCTTATATTATTACTATTCCAATAACCATATAATTGTCCTATACCATCTATTGATATAGGTATCATAAATATAAATACTAAGAAAAAATTTATTTTCTTAGTTACTATGCTATATATCATTCCTATAAAATATCCTACTAATATCCCTGTACATCTTGCACATATAGGGAATTGTTTGTTTTTCAAAAAAAATGATCTCTCAGGCATCCTGTGACAAAAGAACATATATTTTAATATTTTTTCCATAAAATCACTTTAAATAGTAAAACTTAAGATAAAGCAAACTAAATAAATTGTAACCCATACTATAATACCAGCTAACATCCAATTACAAACTAGTTTAGATGATTTAGGCTTATCATCTTTCCACAAAAAATATAAAATTAATCCAACTATAGGAAAACAGCATGATACAATACCAGCTAAATGTGATGGATTATCTACCTTCCGCGGTCTACTAGGTGCTACTCTAACACCGCAATGAATACATATTTCAGCATTATTATCAATTTGTTTTCCGCAATTTTTGCAAAACATATTTATCCCCCTTATAAGCCATACATTTTTTTAAAAGTATGCTTTTAAATTAATATTTTGTAAAATTAAGTCAACAAAATTATACTTTTTTTTGAATCTTTAGTCAAATATTTTATATTTTTGTATTTTTATGAAAAATTGTTTTTTATAACCTAATATTCCACATTTCTTAAAAATAATCCTTTTGATTGTGCAATTGGACCTGCATCTTGTCTTTTTTTCATAGTTAATATTTTTTCAACATCAGTATATTTTAAATTTCCTTTTCCAACTGCTAGAAGTGTTCCTACAATTATTCTTACCATATGCCATAAGAATCCATCACCATTTATTTCTATTTCTACATAATCATTATCTTTTTTTATATTTATATAGTTAATAGTCTTAACTGTAGACTTCTTTTTTGATTTTAAAGTTGTAAAACTTTGAAAATCATGAGTACCTATTAAAGATTCACTAGCTTTTTTCATTGCGTCTAAATCTAAATTTTCATCTATATGATAAATATATTTTCTATCAAAAACATTTCTAAATTTACCATTATTTATTTTATAAACATAAGTCTTAGATTTTGCATTGTATCTAGAATGAAATCTTTCACCGACTTCTTTTATATCTTTAACGACTATATCTTCTGGTAAAAATTCATAAAGATAATCAATCATCATTTCTTCACTTAATATACAGTCAGTATAAAAATTAGCTGTATAATTTTCTGCATGAACGCCTGCATCAGTTCTTCCACAACCAACAACCTGAACATTATGTCCACATAATTTAGTTAATACATTTTCTATTTTCCCTTGAATTGTATTCTCATTATCTTGAAGTCTTTGCCATCCTTTATATCTGCTACCATCGTACTCTATTGTAATTTTAAAATTTTTCATAATCGTTTCTCCTAACTTTCATATCTTTCTTTTAAGCTAAAAGTAGTATAACACATTTAGTTGTACACATATACACTTTAAACTTACATCTTAATATGAAATCTTTACGCTCAACAAGAAATACATTTTTCCTATATACCTTATATTTTTAAAGCTGGTCCATAAGTTAAAATTAAAATTTGTATATTTTTTTAATCTTTCATTTACATAACCATTAAGGATTCTATGACTCTTTACTATATTTTTTAATATATTTTACCTGCACATCTATATAGGGATGCTTTTTCATAAACTGATTAATTACAGAGTAACAGCTTGGACAAGGTTCCCACTTACTATATAAAGTAAGATTACCTTCATCTTTCAAAACTTTTTCTTCTATTTGTTTATGTATTTCCTCAAGTATCTTTTTTTCACTATCATTAACTCTGTCATATCCTATTCCTATTTTACCTAATTTATTAACTTTACTGCTTTTAAAAATTGCTTTTTCCAGTGGTGGTGCACTGCAATAATTCCTTATCTCGTTACTTCCACTGATTGCTCTAAACTCTTTACCATCATATGTTGCTAATGCTATATTTATAGAATCCTGTAGAGTTTTACTTTGATTTATTTTAAATGCTGTCTTTTCTTTCTCATCAGCTTTCATATATTTATTTATATTTTTTATTAACCGTTTCATTCTTGGTATGTTATTACTTAAATATTCATGATACTCTATAGTGCCTTTTTTTGCTTTGATATACTCATAATTTATTCTTTCAGGTATTTCTATAGATATTGTTTTAATTTTAGTTTTAGCATTGTATTTTTCTTTTACACCTTCTTTTCTAATAAGTATCATTTTTTTCAGTAGTTCAATATCCTTTGCATAAATATATTGTTTATCTAATTCCTTTTCTAATTTTTCTAATTTAATTTTCTCTTTTTCACTTATTAATCCAGATATCTTATTTGATACTTTTTCTATGATATTTATCATATTTCCAATATTATCTTGAATACTAGGTTCTTTTTCGTATTCAATTCTATCTATGCTTATCTTTTTTATTGTACTTATCTTTTTACATAATTTATTATGTTGATTTTCAAATAATACCATTTTGTTTATGTAGTCAATTAAATCTTTAATATCATTTGCTCTATAAGTAACCTCATCTTCACTAATATATGTATACAAACTCTCTATTAAACTATTATCAACTTCAAAAGTTTTTGCAATTTCTACTTTAAATTTTTCTTCGTCAAATTCATTTATCTTATATCCTTCTTTTTTTAAGGCATCCTTAAAGTCATTCAAATTATTAATGTCTATTCGTTGTTTTTTTATTCTCTTTGATATCATGTTTTTTTGTATTGAATTCACCCCATTATTTTTGTTATATGTAAAGTATTTTAATTACTTAATTTAAAAATAAAGAAAAAAGTGCTCTATCCAATAAGATTAGCACTTTCTCTAATACTAATAGTTTATGGTATATGTAAATCTAATCCAATAGCTCTAATGTTCTAAAGTTTAGCTTTGTTCTAAATCACTAAACCCCTGTTACTTATATCATATCAAATTTTTGTAAAAGATAAATATTTTTTAATTATATAGGGTTCCAAATTAACTTTCAAAACTATCCATTTCAAAACTTGGATACCTAAAATAGTGAGACATGCTCCGAATTATTTAAAATTCAACACAACATCTTATACGAAATCATTTTAAAGTTATTGAATAAATTTAAATTGGAGCTTGTTTCCCTATATTAATATGTAATAGAAAAATCCACGCTAAACTAACCTCGTGGATTTTTTAATTTATGATTTAATTTTTAATATTATTATCAATTAACTTTTATGAGTTTTTTCTAATTGGTATCCAGACTTCAAACTTTGAGTTAGCAGGATCTTCATTAAAATATAATTCAATGTCTGGTCCATCTGCATATTCATAACCTGATGTTGGTAACCACTCTGTAATTATTCTTTTTTCAATTTCTTGAATTGCAGTGGGCATAGTCCCCTCTCCTGGGAAAACCGCCCAGGTATATGATGGTATTATATATTCATACATTCCTTTTGATACCTCTTTATCTGTTTCAACGGCTATATAATACTCCCATTCATCTAAACTATCCATACATATACTAACACCTAATACGCCTTTGCAATCTGAACCCATAAGTGCTACTATATCACTAAGCTTTCCATTTTCAGCTACTTCTTTCCATAATATCGGAACAATTTTAAAATTTTCCTCCATATTCTTTTTTAATGAAGCTTTTACCCCTACTATTCTAATCTCTTCTTTTTTTACTATACTATATTTCATCTCTTCTACTCCTTTTATTGTTATTTTAAAACTAATAGGTGGATATGCCTTTAGGAATGTTCCCTCTTTTTGCGCAACTGAAGGAGATACATGATGCACCTTTTGAAAAGCTCTATTAAAGGCAGTTGGAGATTCATATCCATAACGTAATGCTACATCAATTACCTTATTACCGTTTTGCAAATCAAAAGCGGCCTTTGTAAGTCTTCTGTTTCTTATATATTCAGATAATGGCACTCCAGCTATATATGAAAACATTCTTTGAAAATGATATACCGTACAACAAGCAATTTTTGCTGCCTTTTCATACTCAATTTCTTTATTTAAATTCGCTTCAATATATTTTAATGCCTCATTTAATTTTTCTAACCAGTCCATTAGCTCATCCCCCTATAACAATAGTATAGTAACTACTAAATTTTAAAACCTCTCCTTTGATGCACAAATATGAGAGGTATATATCTCTCTGCTAATCAAACTAAAGTAATTATCTTAAACATATATTTCTCTAAAAATATTTTAAATCCCTTTATGCAATTCATAAAATTATAACAATATATAACATTTAAAATAAAGAAACGTTTTTAAAATTTCGTGATAATATAATATTATATATTATCAAACAATTTAGAGGTGAGAGTATTGAAAAATATAATTTTAATCACTGGTACAGAAAGTACAAGAATGTTTTTACATAGTCAATTAGAAGAGTATTTTAATGAGTTTGCCACCATTAAAAGCTATGCTATATATGAAAGGGCTATTAATGAACCCATTCATGGAGATCTCATTGTTTTTTCTAGCAAACCTATATATGATGCTATAAATATAACCTTAAATAACATTCCATGGATTATAGCTAATAAAACTTTAAACTATTGTAATATAGATAAACTTCTTTTTTTAAATAAAGAAAGTAAAGTGCTTATTGTAAATGATGCACAAGATTCAAGTTATAACTTAATAAACCATTTAAAAAATTTAGGAATAGATCACATTCAATTTATACCTTATTATCCAGGTATAGATAAATATGAACCTTGTAATATTGCTGTAACTCCTGGTGAAGTTGATAAAGTTCCTAGTGAAGTTAACACTATAATAGATTTAAAGTGTAGTCTTATTGACATGAGTAGCCTTATTGAAATAATGCGTGGCATTGGATATTACGATGAGAGAGTAAAGGATATTTCATCTCGTTATATTAGAAAAATAATAGAAATAGGTAAAAAATTAGCAGTAAGAAACAATGAAGTAATAACCTTACATAGAGATTTAGAGAGAGTAGTATTACATTTAAATAGTTTTCAAGTGGAAACTCAAAAAAAGTTTTCTTATAAAATAAAAAATTCTACTTTATTAAATACAGTAGGAACTGATATTAAAGAAGAATTTGTAAAAAAGAGATACTATGCAAAATATACCTTTGAACATATTATAGGAAATAGTGAAAAAATAACCCATGTTAAAAACATATCAAAAAAACTTGCAAGAACAAATCTTTCCATATTAATTGAAGGAGAAAGTGGCACTGGCAAAGAACTATTTGCTCAAGCTATACATAACTATTCTTTTAAAAATGATGGCCCCTTTATTGCAATAAATTTTAGTGCATTACCTAAAAACCTAATTGAAAGTGAACTATTTGGATATGAACCTGGTGCTTTTACAGGTGCTAAAAAAGAAGGGAAAATTGGTCTGTTTGAGCAGGCAAAGGGCGGAACTATATTTCTAGATGAAATAGGAGATGCCCCTTTAGACGTGCAAACAAGATTATTAAGAGTACTTCAAGAAAAGGAGATAATGAAAGTTGGTGGAGATAGAATAATACCTATTGATGTACGAATAATTGCAGCCACTAACAAAAACCTTATTAAACTAATTGATGAAGGTAATTTCAGAGAAGATTTATATTACAGATTAAAAATGGGCTATATAATTTTACCTCCTTTAAAAGATAGAAAAGAAGATATATCTGAAATAATAGACGAATTTTTTATACGCAAAGGTAGCAAATTAGATGTTTCGAGTAAAGTTATAGAAATTTTGAATAATAGGCAGTGGAAAGGAAATGTAAGGGAACTTATAAATACCTTAGAATATTCCTATGAGATTTGTGATAGTTGTTGCATAAAAGAAGATCATTTACCTTTAGACTTTATTAAATATCACAAGCCTACTAATAAAATTTCTAACAGTGAAATAGATAATGACCTTAAAACCATATTAACGGAAATATATTATAATCAAAATAAAAATGTAATAGTCGGAAGAAGATTTTTATCAGAATTATTAAAGGGAAAAGGTTTTAATTTTAGTGAGCAATCTGTCAGAAGTAAACTAGACAAACTGCAAAACCTAGGACTTGTGACAAAAAGCAAAGGGAAAAGTGGTACAAAAATTTCAAGTAAAGGTGTTGAATGGTTAAAACAAAATGGTTAACCTATACAATACAAACCAATAAAACAACCAAAATAGCTGTAAATTTAAAATTTACAGCTATTTTTTATTTGGCACGATTTTTGCTTGTATAAAGCATGTTAGATTTTATCTAAAATTAAGGAGGATTATATTATGAATTGTATTGAACTTACAAAAGAGCTTATAAAAATCGATAGTTCTACCCTAGAAGGTGCAAATAAAGCTATAGATTTTTGCAAGAATCTACTTTTAGAAAATGAACTAATACCAGAGGTACTTGAAAATGAATGTCAAAAAATGTTGGTTTGCACTATAGGAAAAGGTGATAAAAAAATAATATTAAATGGTCATTTAGACATAGTTCCTTTTAAAGAAGGCCAGTTAAAGCCTTACGAAAAAGATGGCAAGCTTTATGGTAGAGGTAGTGCAGATATGAAGTCTGGATTAGCTTCTATGTTATGCGCATTTATAGAGTTAAAAAATGAAAATTTACCTTGTAAAGTGGAGCTTCACTTAGTAACTGATGAAGAAACTGGCGGAGATAAATGCTCAAAATATTTAGCTGAAAAAGGATTTAGAGGGGATTTTGTAATTTGTGGTGAACCTACTCAAATCGGAATCGGAGTTCAAGCAAAAGGTGTACTTGAAATAAATATAGATTTCTTTGGCAAATCAGCTCACGGTAGCAGACCATGGCAAGGAGATAACGCCATAATTAAAGCATATAAGAGCTTTGAAAGGATTTTAAACCTTCCATTCAGTAAAGAAAAATCAGAACTTTATGATTTTCCATCAATTAATTTAGCAAAAATATCTGGTGGAGATGTATATAACAAGGTTCCAGACTACTGCAAAATGTACCTTGATATAAGATTTTTGCCTGAACAAAATGCAGAAGAAATATTAAAACAAATTAAGAGTGTGGTTGAAACAGAAATACATGTTCATGAAATTAACCCACCAGTCACTACGAAAGTAGATAATGTATATGTTAAAGCACTTACTAAATCTATAGAAAAAATTACTGATACTCCTGTTAATATATTTGGACAGCACGGCTCTGCAGATACAGTTTACTATTCTAAATATAATATACCAGCTGTTGAGTTTGGTCCTTCAGGTGCAAATTGGCATGGCGATGATGAATATGTGATTATAGATTCTGTTTGTAAATATAAAGATATAATTAAAGATTTCATATTAAATATTGGTTAACGCCAAATGGTTGAGGTATCCAATATGAACCAATAAACCAAACCAAAAAAACTTATAATTTCAACTTAAGAATTTCAAACATACTTTTTAAAGGAAAATTTGATATTTTTTATTACATTTATAGTGAATTTATGCAATATTTTTCTCTTAATTATAAATTTATAGCTATAATTTTATATAATTTACATTTGTAACTGATGAATTTATAGCTATAAGTTATATTGGCATGGTTTTTGCTTTAATAACTGTTATAACTTAACTACAATTTTAATTTAAAGCAAATCAATTTTTATATTTTTACATATTGGAGGTGAAAAACACAAGCCACAGTAAAACTTACAATACAAACCATACCTTATATTATTAAACATTGGACTTATAATTTTTAAAAAACAGGGGGATAAATATATGAATATGAAAAAGAAATTCAAAATGCCAACGGCATATACTATTCTGGCTTTTATAATTTTATTAGTAGCATTCCTTACATGGGTAGTGCCGGCAGGACAATATAATTATACAGGCTCTACCGAAACAAGTTTGCAGCCTATTCCTGGCACATATCATACAGTTACTTCAAATCCGCAGGGTTTTAAAGATATCATTTTAGCTCCTATAACTGGATTTTCTGATGCAATAGACGTTATAATCTTCGTTATTGTAATAGGTGGTTTTTTAGGTACAGTTATGAAAACTGGAGCGATAGATGCAGGTATAGGCAGGCTTGTTAAGAAACTAGAAGGAAAAGAAAAATGGCTTATACCCCTAATAATGTTCTTCTTTACACTTGGAGGAATAACCTTCGGTATGGATGAAGAAACACTGGCATTCTTCCCAATACTGATTCCAGTATTTATTGCCGCCGGGTATGATGCAATTACAGCTGTTGCTGTTATAAAGTTAGGTTCAGGAATGGCAACTATAGCATCTTTAACTAATCCATTTGCTGTTAGTATAGCTTGCAAATTTGCTGGCATTTCCATGGGGGAAGGAATTGGACTTAGAATAGCTCTTCTTATTATCCTTGTGGGATTAGGTATGTTCTGGACTATGAAATATGCTGAAATGGTAAAAAAAGATCCAACTAAGTCCTTGATTTATCATTTATATGATGAGCATAAAGAACATTTCCTTGGTGATGAAAACGAAAGAGAAATTCCTGAATTAACAGGTACTAGAAAACTTATACTTGCTATATTTGGATTAACATTTTTAATAATGGTAATTGGAATTATTCCATTTAGTGATTTAGGCATTACATTGATTCCAACATTAGGCTGGTGGTTTGGTGAGCTTTCAGGATTATTCCTTGTATCTAGTATACTTATTTCTGTAATAGCCAAAAACGGAGAATCAAAATTTGTACATATCTTTATAGACGGTGCACGTGATCTATTAGGGGTTGCTTTGATAATAGGCTTAGCAAGGGGTATTACTGTTGTAATGAATGCAGGACATATTTCTGATACAGTTTTACATTTAGGTGAAGTTTGTCTTCAAGGAAAAGGTTCTGTAGGATTTACTATATTCACTTACTTATTTTATTTACCAATGTCATTTTTAATTCCATCAACTTCTGGTCTTGCAACTGTTACTATGCCAATTATGGCACCTTTAGCAGACTTTTCTGGTGTAGCAAGACATATAGTAATAACTGCTTATCAATCTGCAAATGGAATACTAAGTTTATTTGCACCAACATGCCCAGTTATTATGGCTGCATTAGCTATAGCCAAGGTACCTTATGAAAAATGGCTAAAGTTTGTATGGAAACTTGTAGTACTAACATTTATTATTACCCTTGGACTTTTAGTGTTAGCTATGTTTGTATATAAACAATAGTAATGTACATTTAACTTTTTATTTCTTTAGTAAATTTTGTTGTCGTATCAATTTCAAAAAAAGATATTGATCCTGATGACTAATCAAATTAAAAAAGCACTTATCTAAATATAGATTTGTGCTTTTTATTTTAAAGTTTATTTTTCAATTTCAAATTTTGGCTGAGTAAATCCTCTACCATATACCTCTTTTATATCTGTAATTGTTAAAAATGCTTTATCGTCTATTTCTTTAACAATATTCTGAAGAATTACAAGTTCCTTTTGATCACAAACTACAAATAGTATCTTTTTATCTTCGTTAGTATACATACCTGTACCTTGAAGTCCCGTAACCCCCCTATTCAATGATTTCATCAATGCAATTGAAATTTCTTGTGACTTTTGTGAAATTATATGAACAGTTTTTGAAGCACTACCACCACTTACTATTCTATCTACCACAGTAGAAATTATGTACACTGCTATTATTGCATAAAGTCCTTTTTCTATACCAAAAACCATAATACCACATATGATTATTATTGTATCACAACAAGCCATAATTTTAGCCAGTGGAAGACCCTTAAAGAAATGATTAATTATAACTGCAGCAAGATCTGATCCCCCTGTACTTGCTGGTATTTTTAATACAATTCCTATTCCAGACCCTAGTAAAACAGATCCAAATATACTTACAAGCATCATATCTAAACCTTCTTGTGGTGGTAAATAGCTTGTATATGTAAGTGCCACAGATAAATAAAGTGCTGCAAAGACTGATTTTCCTGCAAATGCTTTACCCTTAAGCTTTATTGCTAAAATAAATAAAGGTATATTAACTAAAATATTAGTTACCGATATAGGAATATTAGCCACATGCTCTATGACAATTCCAAGCCCTGATAGTCCACCTATAACTAATTGGTTAGGTTTGAAAAATACATTGATTCCAATTGCTGTTAATGTAATCCCTATCATTATTTTTAAGTAATCTTTAATGTCTTGTTTTTCAATAAATTTTAACATACATTTTCCCTCCATCTAAAACCCCTCATATGTTATAACATATTCGCTCCGCAATGTAAACATTATCATTTTTAAATATTTGAATTATTTTTTCAAATCATTATTTTTTAAATAATCTTAAATCTCCGAGCACATTTCATATTTTTATCACTTTCTTTACTACTTTGTCAATAGACAAATATATTTTTTTGAATATACTATATAAACTTTAATTTAAAACTTAGTAAACTATCATGCCTTTAATAATTTAATTTATAATTTATTCAAATTCAATTATATTCAAGCTATAATAGAGTTAAACTATGTTTGAGTACATTTTATAGTGATTATAGTGAAATAAGCTTAAAATTAAATTTATTGAATAACTTAAAAATATTTTTATTTTCTTATTAACAATATTTAAAGGAGGTTTTTTATGAGCTTTGTTGCTATTTTTAAAAACATAATAACATTTATATATATAATAAATATTTTTTTAGCAATACTTCTTATAATTTTTGAAAAAAGGAACCCAAATAGTACATGGACATGGATAATGATTATGTTTTTTATACCTATTTTAGGTTTTATTCTCTATTTATTTTTAGGTCAAGATTTAAGAAAACAGAAGTTCTTCCACTACAAAAAAGAAGAGGAAGAAGTCTTAATACCAACAATACAAGCTCAACATACCATGCTTAAAAATGACTATTTAGTAAAAAATAATCACTTTTTAAATGAGTATAGGGATTTTATTCAATTAAATTTAACTACTGATAATGCTATATTTACACATAATAATGATGTTAAAATATTAAATAATGGTGAAGAAAAATTTCCAAAATTGATTACTTCTTTAAAAAATGCTAAAAATTTTATTCACATACAATATTATATTTTTCGTGATGATGATATAGGAAATAAAATTATAAATATTTTAACTGAAAAAGCTAAAAGCGGTGTAGAAGTAAAAGTGCTGTATGATGGAATGGGCTGTATATGGCTTCCTAAAAAATTTTTCACCCCAATAATAGAATCTGGTGGAGAAGTAGTTTGCTTTTTCCCACCATTCATTCCTTATATAAATTTGAGACTAAATTACAGAAACCATAGAAAAATATGTATTATTGACGGTATTGAAGGTTTTATAGGTGGATTAAATATTGGTGATGAATATTTAGGTAAAGATGAAAATATAGGTTTTTGGCGTGATATTCACCTTTATATAATAGGAGATGCTGTAGCTACATTAGAAACTCGATTCTTACTTGATTGGAGGTTTGCATCTAATAAAGAAGATTTTTCTATGAGCAAAAATTATTTTCCTAAAAATCAATATATAGGCAATAAACCTATTCAAATTATATCTAGCGGACCAGATTCTCAATGGGGCGCTATTAGAAATTCATATTTGAAAATGATTAGTAGAGCTGAAAAAAATATATATATAGAAACTCCATATTTAATTCCTGATGACAGTATTCTTACTGCACTAAAACTGGCTGCTCTTTCCGGAATTGATGTTAAAATTATTATACCTTGTAAACCAGACCATATGTTTGTTTATTGGGCTACTAAATCTTATGCATGGGAGCTTATGGAGGCCGGTGTACATTGTTACACGTATAATAATGGATTTATTCACAGCAAAATTATAGCTATAGATAGTAAATTATGTACTGTTGGTACTGCAAATTTAGATATGCGTAGTTTTAAACTTAATTTTGAAGTAAACGCTATGATTTATGACGAAGATTCTACTAAAGACTTAGAAAGAATATTTTTAAAAGATATCGAAAATTCTACGTATCTTACTAATAAGCACTATGCTGAGCGCTCTTTAATAATAAAAGTTAAAGAAGCAATTTCTAGGCTACTAGCACCTATGTTATAAAAAGGTATAAGGTCTTTTATAAGCCTTATACCCTTTTTATTTTATGTCATATATGGTACAAAAATTAATAATGTTATGATTGAATCAATAATTAAAGAGATTGATAAGGGTATTAAAGTAAGTATTTCTGTATCCTTTTTATAAAAGTTATATCCTAATCCATAACTTAAAAAACCTATAATTAAGCATAATATAGTTCCAACTATAGTGTTAGAGATAAATTGAGGCAGTAACATTTTATAGGATCCATATACTGTTGTTATTATTGCATAACACTTGATAATAATTGCAAAACAAGCCAATATAATAAAACTCTTAGCTCTTTTTTCTTTTGTAAAGCTATAATCAAAAAAGCTAACTATACCACCAATTACAAAAGTTGGTATCAACCATTTTATAGCTAATACAAATAGATATGAAAATGAATAAGCTATTCCTTGAGTTGTTGCTATTAACGCCTGAGAATATTCCCCTTTTCTTGCTTCATTATTAACTTTTTTGAACTTTTCATTAGTAGATGCTATATTTATATTAAATTTTTTATCATTTTTAAAACTTACAAATGATGAAATATCATCATTTATATATGGGTAAATGCAAAGTTCTCTAAGTCTCGTTACGTAAGAAAATTCTTTTACTTCCCCATTGTTTATAATATAATCTACTATGTTTTCTTGATAATCCTTTTTACCAAATAATCTAGGAGTAGTAGCTAAAAACCTCGCACCTTTTTCTGAGTAGAAACCTTTGTTGTAATATACTTCTTCACTATTATTTACCCTTAATTTAGATATATCAACGTCATTATTGTCAAGTCCATATTTTATAAGTTTTGAGCCTGAAAAAACACCCTTAGTTTCTTCTTCTAATAATATATACCCATATTTATCATCTGCAGAACATGCCATGTTAGAATAGACTACATTTTGCATTTTAGGAAGTTCTTTTATATCTTTTACTTCATTAAATTGCCTGTTTTCAAATATAACAGATTTTAAATTAGTTTGTTTTTGTAAAAAAGTTATAAGATATTTATCTTTTAATTTTACAGCAGATAACATAGATACACCTTTTTCATCTAATTCTTTTATTTCTTCAGTTTTTGTATTTATAACTTTTATTTTATCACTTGTACATATTAAAATTAAATTATCATCTAGTTGTTTCATTTCTATTACATCTTCAACTTTTTTACTATCTTTTTTATTAAAATTTTCATCTAAAATTAAAGTTTCCATATATCCTACAGAATTTTTAGTTGATGTAAAACTAAACCAATAACCGTCTTTAGCTTTACAAAGTGATGTAGCCATTATAAAATCTTCATCTATATCATAAGTTTTTTCATTAATAACTTCACCTATGTCATTTGTGATACTAAGCTTCAATTTATCCTTATCATCATATCCAACTATTATTTTTTCTTCATCTTTTAAAATAGGAGCTGGATTCCTCACCATTCCTTCACCAACAATTACTTCTTTACTCCAAATCTCAGATGGAGGACTCTTATAATACCCTAAACTTGTTATATAATTTAGAATTAAAATTATCCCCGTTAATAATACTAACCCTCCTATATATATGCTTTTTTTCTTCATCTCCCCGCCTCCAAATTTTTCAAAATTCTGTATTTTCTAACTTTTATTATACTCTCTGTTTTATATATATTCAATTATATGATATTATTATAATTAGTTGATTTAAAATTAACATTCTAATTATAAATTTGAGAGGATTTATCTATGAAGAGAACAGGTAAAATAATTAATATTGAAAAAAATAAAGTATATCTTCTTACTAAAGATAAAGAATTTATAACTGTAAAAAGAACTAACATAAAGCCTAAAATGGGCAACATATATACAGGAACTGTAATTCAAAAGAAAACCCTAGTTCAAAAACTTCTTATATCTTTTCTTTTAATAGGTATAATTACAGCTAGTATTTTAACTTATACTAATTTTGCTACTAAATATGTTGTAATTGCTGATTTTAACTCTAATGTTAAATTTGAAGTTACATCTTCCGGTAAAATATCTAATGTATCTTCCAAAGATGCTGATGGAATAGAACTAATTAATAATACCAATGTAATTGGAAATACATTAAATGATGGTCTTATTATACTATTTGATGAAGCTTTAAAGGAAAAACAAATTTCCATACCTAATGGATATTATATTGGAAAAGTATTAGTATTTGTATCAGATAATAAGACAGAATTACCATTAGACCTTAATACATTTGTAAGCCATGCAGAAAAAAATAATTTTGTAGTAACAGTAAATAGCAATACCGGTGAATTTGATTAATAAAAAAACAGCTTAATATTTATTAAGCTGTTTCTTATTTTCACATATTATTTAACGAATCTAGGAATTTGAAATTTCAATTTAGCACTTGTACACTGACTTAATATTCGTTCATATCTAGCAGCTTGTTTATATGCCCATGACACATCTGTAGCATATTGCTTCCATCCACTTGGATATTCTCCTATCGCCCATCTCATTTCATATAATGTATCTTTATCATCCATATCAGTCACTTGTGAACAGTGTATATATCTTTCCCCGATCCATTTAGCACCACCAATTATAGCCTTTTCTGGAGTTGTCCATCCTTGTTCATATGCAGTTTTTGCTCCTCCATTTATAGGATCACTATCTACTGCCCCTATACCGTACATATTATAGACTTTTACAGTCTTGCCATCTGGAGTTTTATAGTCTATGCCATTAGCTAACTGAGATGTTCCAACCCCTGTTTCTAGTGCACAATGTAAGTTTAAATATACAGGATTTATATCATATGTTTTTCCTGCTTCTATAAATACTGAACCTTTATCTTTTATAATTCCCTTTGTATTTATCTCCCTATTTAAAACTTCTGGTGATATACCATCTATATATTTTAAACTTAAAAATTGATAGACTTGAGTACTATTTAAAGATAAATTTTCTGAATCAGCAAAAGCTTTAACATTTAATAAACTTCCATCAGATGTAAACGGTGAATTTCTTAAAAATTTAATTAATTTTCCTGATTGACTTTGTACAAAATCATCTAATGTAAATGGATAATCTATATATTCAACTGTGCTTCCTGCTGGAACGCTAATAGTATCTGTGTTTCTTTCAGTAGTAAAATCTATAACATAATTATTTTCAAGTCCGCTTCCAATTGAATTTGTAATTGAACTACTTACTAATAAACTATAAATAGTATTAGGTTCATATCCACCTTCTGGTGGATTTACATTTACAACTTTATTGTTAGCATCATAGCTAATAGATATAGGTTGACTTACGCCCCCATTTACTGTTGTAACTTTAATAGAACTTTCTAGTGAATTAATAGCACTATCATTTAGTGTATCATTAAGGCATATGCTCCAAACTTTATTAGTTGGAACACTTAATTTATGTTCAAAAACCTTAGGCTCTACTGCTGCATTCACCCTTGATGTTGTAATAATCATAGTGACCATTATTAATAAAAATACACCTATAATAGAAAACCTCTTTTTTCTCTCCATTTTTCCCCCTCTTTTCTTAATATTGCTTGTCCACTTTTAATGCAAAATTGTTATAAATTTAAGTTTTATTCTTTCTTTTACAAACAATTTTGCTAACCATTAGACAATAACTTATAAATCATACTTAAATTATACATGATGATTCCTTTAATTTGTATATTTATTTATATTTTTGTAAATTTAAATTATATTGTATAGGTATATCTATTATTTTTATCTTCTATAAAATTATTGCAACCTATTTTCAACTAAAATTCTTCTATATTTCTATAAAAATATCAGAATTAATTTTTATAGTTAGTTTTTAAGTATATAATATTAGTATATACTTATAATATTTTTAGAAAAGGAACGATGTATATGGATAAAAAAATCACTTCGGGTACTAGATTAAATAAATACATAAGTGAAAGTGGATTTTGCTCTAGAAGAGAAGCTGATAGGTTAATTGAAAAAGGCATAGTCTTTATAAATAAACAAAAGGCCGGTATAGGTACTAAAGTTTTACCTAGCGACATTGTTACTGTAAATGGAGTAACTGTAAAACCTAAAAGTAAAAAAGTTTATATAGCACTAAATAAACCTGTAGGAATTACTTGTACTACAGACACATCCATAAAAGGAAATATAGTTGATTTTATAAATTATCCTGAAAGAATATTTCACATAGGAAGATTAGATAAACCCTCTCAAGGATTAATTTTTCTAACCAATGATGGCGACATAGTAAATAAAATTTTACGTTCAGGAAATAATCATGAAAAAGAATATTTAGTTACTGTTAATAAGCCAATTACTGATAATTTTATTAAAGCTATGTCTAATGGTGTACCTATCTTAGATACAATCACAAAAAAATGTTTTATAAAAAAAGAAAGTAATTATATTTTCAGGATTATATTAACTCAAGGTCTAAATAGACAGATAAGAAGAATGTGTGATTATTTAGGATATGACGTAGTAAAGCTTGAAAGAATTCGTATTATGAATGTGACACTAAAAGATATTCCTATAGGTAAGTGGAGATACTTAACGGAAAAGGAAATGGGTGTTATAAACTCTCTTGTAAAAGATTCTGTAAAAACAGAAGATGCTTCTTTATAATTAGCTTGTTATGGGAACGTACTTTGAAAATTCAACTTATATATTGAAATTTTAATTTTAAATCATAACAGCAATAACCCAAAAATTACAATAAAAATTCTACTTATATATAAAAAATTAAAGGTGATTTTTTAATTTTAAAATCACCTTTAATTTATGAATTTTTTAGTACTTTAAAAAATTTATTCTTCTTTTTCTGCTGGCTTTTCAAGGTCAGCTTTAAATAATGTTTTAAAATCATCATTAATTAATTCTTTATTTTCTTTTGTTTCCTTTAAACTTGGTTCATCACTTTCTGAAATATCAAACATAACTTCATAAACAGTAGTTGGTACTTTATCATCTCCATAAACTACAACATAAGACTTTTGTGATTTTTCTCCATTAGCGTTTTTATAGTAATCATAAATTTTAGTTTTACTTACATCTACTTTTTTATCTGTCATCTCTTTATCTATAATTTCTTTTGTCTTTTTAGTATAATCTTCTTTCTTTGCAGCATTTACTTCCTTTTTTACATCATTTAATATTTTAATAGTACCTATATCATCATAATAATAATCTTTTTCTGATACAGCATTTAATAATTGTCCAAATTCTTCATATTTAACTTCTTCAGCTTTTTCTTCAGTTTTTTCTTCATCCTTTTTATTAGTAGCTTCTGTATTTGTTGCATTTTCTTTTGCATCATTTTTATTAGTTGTATTAGCCCCACATGCTGTTAATGAAAATGTTAAAACTGCAGCTAACACAATTGATAATACTTTTTTCATTTCATATACCCCCAACTTAATTAGTTATTTTTTCCAATTGGCCCTTTTTCAATTATATCAATTTTTAAAAAATTTTTCAATATTTAAAATAATCTTAATATTTAAAATCATTTTTCATATAAATAATTCACAATTTTATCACAGTAATTTTAATTAATATGAAAATATTGTAAATTTTTTTACATTCTTAGAAAAGTTATTAACATTATCCACAGACTTCCTGTTAATAATCTGTTGAGTTATTGTTAATATTTAATTATAATTTGGTTTTTTCAGAATAATTTTAATGAAAATTAAAATAATATAGATGTATATATAGTTCTTATTTTTTTATTATTTTTTATACACATTATCAACATGATTGTTTATTATTTGTGGATAACTTTCAAATTATTTATTTTTTTTAAAAACTTAACTAATAATTAATATTATTTAAAAACAATTAAAATTTGAATTGTTAAAATATTCTGTAATTTATGGTATAATTTTCTTATTAAATGTTTTTACTTCTTTCCCATACCACAAGCACATTGGGGGTTGATATAATGTCTAATAACGTTATTTATGTAGACTTTAAATCTAGAAAAAAAATTAAGAATCGCAATAAATTCACTAATTTCTTTTCTATAAAAAAAATCAAATCTTTTTTTAACAATAAACATCCTAAAGAAAATAGAACTAATAAACCTTACGATATGAGATTAAAGATTTATAACTATAAAAATCAGTTATAAATATAGATATACAAAACTTTTAAGATATAAGTTAAAATATAATGTAGAATTCTATATGTTATTAAATTTTAAATAATGGTCAGTATGGTTATTTTTTACTCTGTATTTAATGATTATACTGACTATTTATTTTTATAAATATTTGTATAATTATTTTACTTTCCCCTAATATTACGTATAATAAATAATATTAAGGATAAATTTATTTTATAATTATATTTTAGTATTTAAAAATATTAGATTAATTATTCTATAAATAATTCTATATTTATTTGGAGGTTTTTTATGAGAATCGGACTAGGTTATGATGTACATAGACTTACAGATAACAGAAAACTTATATTAGGTGGCGTTACAATTCCTTATGAGAAAGGCCTTTTAGGACACTCTGATGCAGACGTTCTTGTTCACGCAATTATGGATAGTCTCTTAGGTGCTGCAGCGCTAGGAGATATAGGTAAACACTTTCCTGACACAGATGAAAAATACAAAGGAATTTCTAGTATGGAGCTTTTAAAATATGTAGGTGATTTATTAAAAAAACATAACTATATTATCGGTAATATAGATGCTACTATAATAGCTCAAAGACCTAAAATGGCTCCTTACATTTCTGAAATGGTATCTAATATAAGTGATTCACTTAACATAGATTGTAACAAAATTAATGTAAAAGCTACAACTGAGGAAGGGTTGGGATTTACTGGAACTGGTGAAGGTATATCTTCTCAAAGCATATGTTTACTTCTAGATTAATTATATGCAGATGAAAATTTTTCTGGTATAAATTTAAAAGTGATTTTAAATTTATATATTTTTTTAAATTTAAAAGGATGCAAAAGCATCCTTTTTTACAAATTAATTATTCAACTGTTTTCTTTTCACTTTCACCTAATAATATTGCAGAAAGTCTTATAAGTGTCTTAATATCTTCCTCTGTCAGTTTTTCTATGCCATTAATATTTTCAAGGTTTTCTTTTACCACATTTAATGCAGTTTCCTCTTTTACTGGATTGGACATATTATTAAAGTTTTCTTCAACATATCTAACCCCATCCATTATTATTCTTAATATTTTTTTCGTGTTTTCATCTGCTACTCCTAATTCATCTAACATGTCAATAATTGTATATCCGAAATTCAGGAATTTATCATCTAGTATTATATTTTTCTTTTTTAACAGTCCTACAAGTATTCCAATCGCCAATACAACTAAAATTATAAGCAATGCTTGAACTAGACCATTTTGCATAAAAGCCTCCATAAATTCCCCTCCAAATTATATTTTATTATTATATATATATTCTAAAGACCTTGTTATTGATACAAATCTATTCAAATTTATATTTAAGCATAAAAAAATACCAAAATAATTTTCAACTATTATCTTGGCATTTTATATAATTAAATTTATATAACAAAAATATATTGTATAAAACATTTTACAATTCAAATTATTCCCCCTATATTATCTAAAATAAACTAACATGTTTTTATTGCCTCAACAGGACAATTTTTCTCTGCCTTTTTTGCATCAAATTCATTTATAACCGGAACTTTTTCTACTTTAACATAAGCTTTATCACCATCACCTATTTCAAAAACTTCTGGGCATAGTTTTGCACAACTACCACAACTTATGCATGTTGCTTTATCAACTTTTGCTATCATAAAATTACCTCACTTTTTATTTATACTTTAATTATAAAATTCCCAATAGCATGTTTTTTTATTCTTGCTAATATAGGTTCCTAGTTAGCCTTCAAATTTATCTATTTGAAGATTTAAACCAAAAGTGATGTAAACTCCGAATTATTTAAATTCAACACCATATTTTACATAAAATATTTTTAAATTCTTAAATAAATTTAATCTTGAACTTGTAATCAATATTTTTTTAAAGATAAAAAACTCTACATATGTATTAGTAGAGTTTTTTATCTTTTAATTACATTATATCCTTTTTAAATCCTTCAAAATCACCTTTTACATCTTCCCATGTTTTTCCACTACCTAAATCTTCATACATTTTTTTGATTTTTACAGTCATTGTAGTATCATCACTAATTTTAACTGTAGTCACTTTATTATCTGTTTGTTTTATAGCATCTTCTATTGCCTTATTAACTTCTGTTTTGGAAGTTATATCATCATTATATGCTACACCTACTACAGCTGTATTGTCATGAACAACAGCACTAGCTTCTTTTACACCAGCTATTGTTGATATTTTTTCTCTTATAACTTTAGATCTTTCAAGTTCAGCTGATTTTTCATTACCTGTGGTCTTGTTTGCATTTCCTGTATTGTTTGTCATACCATTTTTGTTTGTCATACCATTTTTGTTTGTTGTATTATCAGTTGTGTTTTTAGTACATCCAACTAATGGCATTGCAAGAAGTGATGCTGAAAGGACTAATGCCATAAGTCTTTTAGAATTTTTATTCATGTAAATACCTCCTAAAATTATTATCTATTTCTCTATACTATTGTGCTCAACTTCAATAGTTTTTATTATAATTTTAGGAAATTAATTTTTTTAAATTTTATACTGATATTACTTCTATAAAAATATCTCTTTTTAACATATACTTTC
Organism: Clostridium sp. CTA-19; assembly: GCF_054767855.1. Taxonomy (NCBI): domain Bacteria; kingdom Bacillati; phylum Bacillota; class Clostridia; order Eubacteriales; family Clostridiaceae; genus Clostridium; species Clostridium sp. CTA-19. Next base: position 86,858 of record NZ_BAAABH010000010.1, read on the forward strand.
CATTTTTTAATTCTAGCTCAAACTCACTTACCGTACTTACCTTCTCAGCTTTTTCAACATGAAATACATATCCATATTTATTTTCATTTTTAAAAAAAATTTTATTACTTCTAACAACTTTTAATTGATTTCCTAAATTATCATATATCATTGTTGGAATTTCATTAATCATACCATCTCTCTCCCTTTAGTAAACTTTATGGTTGTCCTTATTGTCTTAATTCCCTTGTGTCAATGATATATAATATTAAGAAACCCTTATATTTATGATTAATATTTTATGAATAATCTACGTTCTTAAATTCTTAAATCAAATTTAACTTTTCACCTTAATTCATTACCTTATTATTTTTATATAAAAAATAATAAGGTATCTTAAAAACAGTTTTAAGATACCTTTAAAATTAAAAATTATTTTCCTAAAGTAGCTACCATAACAGCTTTTATGGTATGCATTCTATTTTCAGCTTCATCAAATACTATTGATGCTTCACTTTCAAATACTTCATCACTTACTTCCATTGCATTTATACCGAATTTCTCAAAAACATCTTTTCCTACTCTTGTTTTCAAATCATGGAACGCTGGAAGACAATGCATAAATTTAGCATCTTTATTATTAGTTAACTCCATCATTTTTGAATTAACTTGATATGGTAGAAGAAGTTTTATTCTTTCCGCCCAAACCTCATCTGCCTCGCCCATAGAAACCCAAACATCTGTATAAATTACATCTGCGCCGTTAACGCCCTCTTCTACACTATCTGTTATTGTTATTTTTCCACCAGTGCATTTTGCAATTTCTAAACATTTATTTACTAACTCTTCTTCTGGAAATAATGATTTTGGTGCAACTATTCTAAAATCCATACCCATTTTAGCTGCTCCAATCATAAGAGCATTTGCCATATTATTTCTTCCATCTCCAGCATAAACAAATTTTATTTCATTAAATGGCTTTGTAAAATGTTCTCTTATAGTTAAAAAATCCGCTAATACTTGTGTTGGGTGATCTTCATTAGTAAGACCGTTCCATACAGGCACTCCAGAATATTTAGCTAAATCATTTACCACTTCCTGTCCAAACCCTCTATATTCAATTCCATCAAACATTCTTCCTAAAACTCTAGCAGTATCTGCAATAGACTCTTTTTTTCCCATTTGGCTTCCTGTAGGTCCTAAATAAGTTACATGTGCCCCTTGATCATGAGCAGCTACCTCAAAAGCACATCTTGTTCTAGTTGAATCTTTTTCAAATAACAATACTATATTTTTACCCTGTAAGGTTGGTTGTTCTACCCCTGCATATTTTGCTCTTTTTAACTCTTGTGCTAAGTCTAAAAAAAAGTTTATTTCTTTTGGTGAAAAATCCATTAGTGTTAAAAAGTTTCTGTTTCTTAAATTATACATTTTTAATACCCCCAAAATTATTTAAAATATATTATTATAATCTTTAATTTAAATTAAATATCTTCTCTTACAAATGGCATAGACATGCATCTTGGACCACCACGACCTCTTGAAAGTTCACTGGATTTAATAGCATATACTTCAATATTATGCTTGTCTAAAAGTTCATTTGTAACATAGTTCCTATCATAAGTTATTACCTTCCCCGGTGATATAGCTAAGGTGTTAGAACCATCATTCCATTGTTCTCTTCCCGCTGCTATTTTGTCTCCACCACCACATCTTATAAGCGTAACCTCTGTTTTCAAAGCTCTACTTAGTACACTTTCAAGGCTTTCTTCACACTCTTTTGTAATTACATTCTTATTTGCTTTATCATAACTTATTTCTATTACTTTTAATGTATCTTCTATTTCTGGATGTATTGTGAATTTATCATAATCCACCATAGTAAATACTGTATCAAGGTGCATGAACGCCCTTATTTTTGGTATATTAAATAATAATATTTTTTCAAAGGTTTCTCCCGATTTGAAAATATTACTTGCAAGTTTTAATACAGCTTCTTTATCTGTTCTTTCACTACATCCAATAGCTAATACTTCTTTTGATAATACTAGCTGATCTCCCCCCTCTATACATGAAGGGTTGTCCATATCATAATATATGCTCACATTTGTATCTTTAAACCATGGATGATACTTAAATATATATTTTCCAAAGAGAGTTTCTCTCCTTCTTGCAACTTTTCTCATAGAGTTCAAAGATACACCACTTCCTATACACGCAAATGGATCTCTTGTAAAATATAAATTAGGCATTGGTTCCAATAAAAAAGGGTATTCACTTTTGCTTTCTTTTAAAAGTATATCCTCTTTTCTGACTCCAGCCATAATAACATCAATCATTTCTTTAGGTAACATATTTAAAAGATATTTTTTTAGTTCTTCTTTTATCTTATTATCAACTAAATTACTTTTTAATAATATATCTTCTACAAACTGCTCTTTTATGTTTAAATCTTTTATTGAATCTGTTACTAAGTTTTCTAAATATAAAACCTCTATACCATTCATTTTAAATACTTCTGCAAACTTATCATGTTCTTCACGTGCAATTTTTAAATATGGTATATCATCAAATAATAAATTTTCTAAATAACTCGGTGTTAAATTTTCAATTTCTCTACCTGGTTTATGCAAAAGAACGGTCTTTAATTTACCTATTTCAGAATAAACTTTTACCCCCCTTTGTTCCATCCATTATCGCCCCCTACTCTTTAATTATTTTAGTCCCAGATACTCCTTTTAACGCTTCATTTGCTTTAGATAATGATGATATTATTGCTATTTTATTATCACCAAATTGAACAAATTTTTTACATGCCTCTATTTTCGGAAGCATACTTCCTGGAGCAAACTGTCCCTCTTCTATATATTTGTTAACTTCTTTTATAGTAATAGATTCCAATTTTTTCTCTGTTTCTTTGTTATAATCTATACATACACTTTCTACAGCTGTTAATATTAACAAACAATCCGCATCTAGTATCTCTGCTAATCTTTCTGCTGCAAAATCCTTATCAATAACTGCTGCAACACCTTGTATTGTATTGTTTTTTCTTATCACTGGTATTCCACCACCACCACAAGAAATAACTACTTTTTCATTCTTAACTAAGTCCTTTATAGTTTCTTTTTCAATTATATCTAAAGGCCTTGGTGAAGCTACAACCCTTCTATATCCTCTCCCAGCATCTTCTTTCATAATATACCCTTGACTTTTTTCTAATTTTTCTGCTTCTTCTTTAGAATAAAATGAACCTATAGGTTTTGTAGGATTTTTAAAACCACCATCATTTTCGTCTACTAAAACCTGAGTTATTACTGTAGCTACTGGCTTGTCAATTTTCCTATAGTTTAATTCTTCACTTATTGCATTTTGAAGATGATATCCTATATATCCTTGTGTAAATGATCCACACACATCAAATGGAAATAAAATATTTTTATCATTATATTTTATAGCATCTTCAATTGTGGCTACTATTTGGCCTACTTGTGGCCCGTTCCCATGTACTATAGAAATTGAATGTCCTTCTTCTATTAAATCAACAATAGATTTTGCCGTATCTTTACATGTTTTTAATTGTGACTCTGCACTTTTATCCTTTGGATTTGATTGTAGTGCATTACCCCCTAAAGCTAATACTATTTTCACAATATCCCCCCATTTAAAAACATATTTATTTTTATAATATTTTTTAATTCTTTCCCCAAGCACCCTTTTTATTTAAAATAATTATTTATAATATTAATTAATTTTGTTGAATTTTTTAATTGTCATGTGTTCTATATTTAATAGATTTGTTTCATTAGTATTAAATTTATGTTTAACATGATGTTTTATGCAGTGATTTCATAAGATGTTTTTAATATAAAGTACTATCATAGTAAATAATTTTCTATTTTATGTCAAATTTGCTATGATAAAGTATATTCATTTGCTATACATTTTTTCACAAGTACTAAATTTCAATTTATTAATAATTAATTATATTTATATTAATTTAACTGTAATTATAGTTTATAAAGTTAAATATTATCTATTACATTTTTCTTCTTATTTTAATGAAATCATTGTTTTATATCTTAAATTTAAAGTCTAAATATTACAATACAGTATTAATATTTAGACTTTAAATTAATAAATTAATTTAATTTATTACTCTTCATATAATGTCTTAACAAGATATTTTAAAATTTTAGAATATATTATATATATCTTTCTAATTACTAATAATAAAATATACAATATATTTGAATTTTTATGTAAATGTATATTTTTTGTAAATTTTTTATTTATTTTTATTCAACTCTTTTTTTATTTTTTTTAAATTAAAAGGCTATAAGATATAATTTACATATATCTTATAGCCTTTATTTGAACTTTAATTTTTAACAAATTTTTATTGCTTTTGCAACTATTTAATATTTCTGCTACCTGGTTTTATATAAGGAATACCTTCTTTGCATAGTGGACATTCTTCTTTTTCAAAGTTATCTACATTTAGTTTTATAGCACTATATAATGGTAATTTAAGTTCTGATATTTCTCCTCTTCTGTCAACAATTGAGCAAACCCCAACAACTTCTGCACCTAAACTTTCTAATAACCTACACACTTCCATAGTTGATTTTCCTGTAGTTACAACATCCTCTGATATCATTACCTTAGTTCCCTTTTCTATTTCAAATCTAGATAAAGTCATAACTCCATCTCTTCTCTCTGTGAATATGCCTGGCTTTTTTAACTGTCTTGCTACTTCATAAGCAACTATAACTCCACCCATAGCTGGTCCTACAACAACATCAAAATCTATATCCTTTATTTTATCTACAACAACTTTTAAAATTTTTTCTGCTTTATCTGGATATTGAAGTAGTCTAGCACATTGGCAGTATTTATTGCTATGTCTACCTGATGATAATAAAAAATGTCCTTCTAATAATGCATTAGTTTCTTTTAATATATCTATAATAATTTTTTCCATTATAATTCCTCCAAGTCAAATTTATTTGATTATGCCTTATATAATTCCTCTTATATCATTTATATTTTTTATGTTTCTCTCTTTTAAAAATTTTTCCATTCCGTTTATAATATCTAGTATAATATCTGGTTTTATAAAGTTAGCAGTTCCTACTTGTATAGCCGAAGCTCCTGCCATTACAAATTCAATAGCATCTTGCCATGTTTTTATTCCACCTAGTCCTATTATAGGAATGTTTACCACTTTACTTACTTCATTCACCATTCTAAGGGCTATAGGTTTTATTGCTGGTCCTGAAAGTCCTGCATATACATTTTCAAAGACAGGTTTTTGATTATATATATCAATTGCCATGCCTTTAAAAGTATTAACTAATGACAATGCATCTGCTCCTGCTTCACAACAACTTATTGCCATTTCCTGAATATTTTCAGCATTAGGTGATAATTTCACTATAAGTGGTTTACTACAATATTTTTTTACTTCTTTAACTGCATCATATGCTATAGACGATTTAATCCCTAAAGCCATACCACCAGTTTTTACATTAGGACAGGATATATTAAGTTCTATCATATCTACACTACTACAATTTAATTTTTTAACACCTTTAATGTATTCTTCTATAGAACCTCCACCTAAATTTGCAATTATTACTGTATTTAACTCTTCCATATTTTTCAGTTCTTTTTCTATAAATTTATCTACTCCTGGATTTTGAAGTCCAACGCTATTTAACATTCCAGATGGAGTTTCTTGCATCCTTACTCCATCATTACCGTCCTTAGGGTTTATAGTCAATCCTTTAGAGCTTATCCCACCAAGTTTAGAAACGGGAAAGAACTCGTTATATTCTTGTCCAAAACCAAATGTACCCGATGCAGCTATTACTGGATTTTTAAATTCAACTCCACATATATTCACTTTCATCATTAATCATCACCTCATGTACTAATCTTCAAAGCCCTATTATTTTTATTAAATCTCTATATCATCACCACAAAATACTGGTCCATCTTTACAAGTTCTTTTATTTCCTTGCTTGGTTTTACAAGTACACACTAAACAAGCGCCTATTCCACAGGCCATCTTTTTTTCTTCTGATATATAAACCTTTGTGTTTGTTTCTTTGCACATTTTCACTACTTTATTCATCATAACTTCTGGTCCACAACATAGTACTAAATCGTATTTATTTGTGTCTAATATCTCTGTTATATAACCCTTATGACCACAACTTCCATCTTCTGTTGATACATATATTTTTTTAATACTATTTTTCATATCTTCAATTGCATATGTTAAGTCTTTAAACCCTGCATACAAATCTATACTTTCTTCTTTTAATAAACTTAAAAGATATTTCATTGGAGCTATACCTATTCCCCCTGCTACTATTGCAATCTTTTTTCCTTTAACTTCTTCTACATTAAATCCGTTTCCTAGTGGTCCCATTGTTTTAATTTCATCACCTTGATTTAACTTGCTTATTAATTCTGTACCTTTGCCAACAACTGCATATAAAAACTCAATATAGTCTCCATTTTTTCCAACGTTATGAACACTTATAGGTCTTGATAAAACTGGCTCGTCTTCCCAGCATCTTATCATATAAAACTGACCTGGGTTCGCTTTGAATTTTCCTGATACTTTTATCTTATAGATTCCCGTTGAAACCTCTTTATTTTCTAACACTCTATTCATTGTAAATTCTTTATTTAAATTCATAAAACCATCCTCATATATAAGATTTGAAAAAACTTACCCCTTACCCTCTTGTATTGTTTTTTATAGCTAACTTTATTTCATCTCTCATTCTTATGACTTCTTCCCTTGCATATTTATCAAAATATTTTTCACCGTCTTCATATTTTTTATATGCAAGAAGTATACCCCTTGATGAGTTAACTACTCCACCATTTCCATCTTTTAAATACATAGCTACATCTTTTGCCGTTCCACCTTGTGCTCCATATCCAGGTATTAAGAAAAATGTACTATTTAATTTTTTTCTTAACATAATTCCTTCTTCTGTATGAGTACATCCTATAACTCCACCTATAGAACTATATCCACACTGTCCTAAGAAGTTTTCTCCTATTTTGTTAAGCTTATCTCCAACTTTTGAATATACCTTTTCATTATCTAATGTATCTATATACTGTATATCTTTTGCCCCTTTATTAGATGTTCTTATTAATACAAAAATTCCTTTTTTACCTTTTTTAATATATGGTATATATGGCTCTATAGTATCTAATCCCATATATGGATTTAATGTTATAAAGTCAACCTCAAAATCTCCCTCAAAATGTGCTTTTGCATACATTTCAGCTGTTTTTGCTATATCCCCTCTTTTTATATCTCCTATAGCAATTCCGCCTTTTTTCTTTATATATTCTATAGTCTTTTTATACGCTATAAGTCCTTCTAATCCTAATGCTTCGTAATATGCTATTTGAGGTTTATAACAAGCGACAACATCTAAAGTAGCATCTATAATACTTTTATTAAATTGAAATATACCTTCTGATATTGATGAAAATTTATTTAAAAAATCATTAGGTATGTATTTTAGGTCTGTATCCAGACCTAAACATACATGTCCTTTTTCTTTAACTGTATTAAATAATTTATCTATTATCATTAAACGCCCTCTCATTCTAGATTTAAGTATCTAAATTTCATATTTATTATTTGAATAAACTATTTCACCATTTTTTATGGTTTTTATTATATCTCCATATACCTCTACCCCATTTAATGGCGTATTTTTTCCTTTTGAATAAAATCTTTCTGAGTCTATATTATATTTAGCTTCTAAATCTATTAAAACTAAGTCTCCTTCATATCCAATTTCAATTTTCCCCTTTTTAACACCTAACATTTCACTAGGTTTTTTACTCATGATTTCACTTAGTTTTTCTAAAGATATTCCATTTTCTTTTACTAGTTTTGCATAACATACGCTAAATGCTGTTTCTATTCCAGATATACCTGGTGCTCCACTTTCCTTATCCTCTTTACTGTGTGGCGCGTGATCTGTTGCTATAACATCTACATATCCATCTTCTATAGCCTTAATTAAAAATTCTACATCTTCTTTTTTTCTTATTGGTGGATTTACTTTATAGTTACATTCATTTTCTAAAAACAAATGATGTGGTGCAACTTCACAGGTAACTTTGGTCCCTTCATCTTTATATCTTATAATATACTTCATAGCCTCCTGAGTACTTACATGTGCTATATGAACAGTAGCACCTGTTATTTTTGCAAATTCTAGATTACGTAAAGTCATTATATTTTCCGCTATTCTCATATCATATTTTGATAGATTTTCCTCTTCGCAGTGGCACATAAGTATTAATTTTTTTTCTTTGGCCTTAACCATAGCATCTAACATAATTTTGCTATTCATTACATCTTTTCCGTCTTCTGATATAATTTTTATGGAATTATCTATCCTATCTAAATGACTTATATCCTTACCATCAAAACTATTAGTAATAGAAACTGTTTGATGTACATCTATTAAACCTATTTGATTAGCCCTACCTCTAACATAATTTACTGTATCCATAGAACTGCATACAGGATTTGTATTTGCCATTAGATTTACCATTGTATATCCGCCTTTAACCGCAGCCCTTGAACCTGATTCTATATCTTCTTTATAAGTAAATCCTGGTTCTCTAAAATGTACATGTAAATCTACAAAGGATGGCATAAGAACATAACCTTTTGCATCTATAGTCTTACAAGATTTTCTTAAATTTCTACCAATCTTATTTATAATGCCATCTTTTATATAAACATCACCTAAATAGCTTCCATAACAGTCTACAACTTTTGCATTTTTAATTAATAATTCCACAAATTTAACCCTCCTTAGTTATAACGTATTTCCTTTACTTTTATAATCTCATCACAATATTTACATCTATATTCTTTTTTGTCTTCATTAAACAAATAATGTGTATGAGCTATATATGGTTCTATTGATGTTATACAACGAGGATTTTTGCACTTAATAATTCCTTCAACTTTTTTAGGAAGGGTTAATGCTATTTTCTCTACAATTTTTTCATCTTTTATTATATCTACAGTTATACCTCTATCTATCAATCCTAAAACTGTATAATCTAATTCCATAACATTCTCTATCTTTATAATATCTTTTCGCCCTAATTTTTCACTATGGGCATTCATAATTAAGGCAACTTGATACTGTGCTTTATCTAATCCTAAATAATTAAATATTTTCATTCCTCTTCCAGATTCTATATGGTCTATAACAATTCCATTTTTTATACTATTTATTGTTAACATAGAAAACCCCCCTCATCTTTTAATTATGCTAATCCTAAAAGTTTGCATATTAAAGCCATTCTTACAAACATACCGTATTTGGCCTGTTTAAAATAAATCGCTCTTGGATCATCATCAACTTCATATGCTATCTCATTCACTCTTGGTAATGGATGAAGTACTATCATATCTTCTTTTGCTAACTTCATTTTTTCATTACATAGTATATAAGAATCTTTTAGTCTTACATAATCTTCTTCATTAAAAAATCTTTCCTTTTGTACTCTTGTCATATAAAGAATATCTAACTCGCCTATTACTTCTTCCATTTTTTCTACTTGTTTAAATTCTATATTCTTTTCTTTTAAAATTCTTATTATATATTCTGGTACATTTAATTCCTGTGGGGATATTAATATAAATTTGTTTCCTTCATATCTTGATAATGCTTTTATTAGTGAGTGAACTGTCCTTCCAAATTTTAAATCTCCACAACATCCTATAGTTAAGTTCTTTAATCTTCCCTTAACTCTTCTTATGGTTAATAAATCTGTAAGTGTTTGTGTTGGATGTTGATGTCCACCATCACCAGCATTAACAACTGGTATATGTGAACTTTCTGATGCCACTAATGCTGCTCCTTCTTTTGGGTGTCTCATAACAGCAATGTCTGCATAACAAGAAACAGTTCTTATAGTATCTGAAATGCTTTCGCCCTTTGCAACTGAGCTTGAGTTTGCTTCTGAAAAACCTATAACATTACCACCTAATCTAAGCATAGCTGCTTCGAAACTAAACCTTGTTCTTGTACTTGGTTCAAAGAATAATGTTGCAAGTATTTTTCCATCACACATTTTTGCATATTGAGTAGGATTTTTTATTATTTCATCTGCTAATAAAAATATTTGTTCTAATTCTTCTAATGTGAAATCCATTGGTTCTATTAAATTTCTTCCTTTTAACATATAAAACAGCTCCTTTTTACCTCACTGGGTTAATTTAAAGGGTATTTTTGCAATAAAAAATGCTTTCCCAAAGGAAAGCATTTTAATTACAACTATATAACTATAGCTAATTTTAGCTACACTTATATAGCTATATTATTTTCTTCCCTTTCTGATCTCTCTGGATCAAATTTAAAAGGACATAAAGTTATTATCTTTAAAATAACTATATATAACCTTTAACTAATTGTCAATATATTTTATTTAAATTTAATAACAAATATTCTTCTTTTCCTAAAATTTGTATATTTAAATATATAGATATATAGATTGAATTGTGCTATAATTAAAATACTTAAAGGAAACACTGCCAAAAATTTTATAAAGTTTTTTCTATATATTTTGGCACACTAAAAATATAACCAATATTAAAATACAAGGAGGAAAATTTCATGAAAATTTCTTTTGATGATAAAACAAAAGCTGCTTTATTAAAAAAACTTGAAAAAAATGATAATAAATCATTTAGGTTAATGATAAAAGGCTTTGGCTGAGGTGGCCCTACATTAGGTGCTGTTCTGGATGAACAGACTGAAAATGATATAGCACAGGTTGTTGATGGAATTAACTTTATCGTCGATAATGACGAAGCCGAAATTTTTAAAGACTGTATTGTATCTTATTCAAGAACTCTTTTTGGCGAAACTTTTAAAGTTGTAGCTAAAAATATACCTCAAAGTAGTTGTTAATTTTAAAAGCTTTTGCTAAACAGCAAAAGCTTTTGTTTTATATTTAAATATATAGTTTGCATTTTATTTTTTCGTCAAATTCAGTCCAATCACCTATTTGAGTGTTAGCTTTTATTGTTTTTATTTTATTCATTATACAATCTAAATAATCTGCATGATGAACTATGTAGGATTCTTGACTATTGGGTGCTTTAGGAGACCCATATTTAACTGCTCCATGATGTTGAACAATACACCCTCTTATTCTACACTTAAAATCTTCATCATAAAATTCTGATTTTGAATTTAATGCTTCTTCTATCATAGTCATACCTATTACTATATGACCTTCCATTTCCCCACGAAGAGTTGTACTAAAGTCTTCTTTATATTCATAAATTTTACCTATGTCATGTAATTTCGCAGATAATATAGCAATTTCTTTATGACTGCAATCATACCTATAACATAAATCTCTAGTAATTTCTACAACATCTAAAGTATGTTTTGCAAGCCCACCTGAATAAACATGATGCTCTTTTCCACCAATAGATTTTTGAAAATTCATTAAAAAATTTTCATTACTAAAAAAATATTTATCTAATTCAATAATTTGTGGATTTTTAAACTCTAAATCTGATATTTTTCTTAATCTATTCATTATATCAGTAATAGATTCATTTATATTATTTTTAATAACCAATTTTTCATTATTCATAATTACAACTCCTATAAAACTTTTTTACCTTCTTTTAGTTTGTTTTATAAAAGCTGTTTTTATCCATAACTATAACTTATTCTGTATATTCATTTACAATTTTTCTAATTAGCTTTTTAATAGTACTTGCTTCTGCTACTAATGTCATTACTATTAAAAATATTATAATTCTTTCATATTCATCTTCTTTAAATTCTTTATCTTTAAAATATGAAATTAACTGTCCCTTATCTCCAAATCTATCATTTATTAATAGATTACTAAAACTATTCTTTTGCATATCAGAAAAAACTTTATATGTCTCTTCCCAAGATAATATATCATCTTCTCTATCATTAATTTCATTAAATGCAAGTCTAAATACACTTCTTATCTCTTCTGTTGTAAGTATTGGTCTCATATAACTCAAAAGTACAAGTTGTATTAAATGTAGTTTAGTATATCCCCTTTTTTTCCCATCTTCAGGCTTTGATATAACTTCACTTTTTATATAATTTTGTAATATATTATTAGTAAAATTATCATCATCAAATTGATCATTAAGATAGTCTTTAACTTGTGATAAAAACAAATCATATTGTGGTAAATCCTCATATGATATAATGCTTTTTTCTGAAACTTCTTCAGATAGTTTTGAGATTTTATCTAAAACATCTTTTACAATTGATTCGCCAATTCTTTTGTTATCATATTCCATTTTATCACCTCTATTTTGTTTACTTTCCATGTTGTAATCATATTATATGTTATAACTAAACTTATTACAAATTATTTTCAACCATTAAATATAGAACTTCCATAATTTTAAATTTAATACTACATTTTGTATTAAAATATTTTTTAATTTTTGAATGAATTTAAGTTATAACTTGTAAACTTATAATTTTAGTATTAATATTTTAATTTACTACATTTTTTTACAAATTGAATCTTAGGAAATAATTTATTTCATTATTCATTTAATGTTTAATTCATTTATCATTATTTACAGACTTATCCACTATTCTTAACAAGTTATCAACAAAATATGTTGATAACTTTTCTAATATCTAAGCCATTATCTAAGACTTTGCAAAATACATGTGGAAAAAGTTGCTTTTTAATCCACATTATCCACAATATGCCTGTGTATAAGTTGTTATTTTTTTGTGGAAATAATTGAAATTCCTCCGTCAATTTATTGTATAAATTGTCTTTTCTATATATTATCCATCCATTATACTTCATATTATGATATAAATTTTGATTTTGTCGAATAAATTAAATACATTCTATAACTTTTATATAATTCCAGGTTGACTTTTAAAATATATCTTTTTAATATCCATTCTTATCTATATATTATAAATTTTTATATGCTTAAAGATTAAAATACAATTGAAAGTAATTTAAATCATAGAATACATTTAAAATACAGCTTTCTGAAATTCTAATTTATATATATTCATTTAAAGTAACTTTTATAATCTTATTATACATATTGTAATAATTATAAAATTGTATTTAGTATTTACATATTAATTTATTTTAATAAAAGCCGATTAATTTATTATTGATTAAAATATTTTCATATAAAACATAGTTTTGAATTCTAAGTTATTAAGAGCATGTCTCACTATTTTGTATATCCAAGTTTTTAAATGGATAATTTTAGGAGTCAACTTGGAACCCTATAAATATATTCAAATTTCAAATAATTATTATTAATTTTTGTATATTTATTTTTATAAAATAATTTACTTTAAATTCCTATAAATTAAATTAATTTTTATATAATATTTTTATTTTTTATTTTTTATAAATTTTTATTTTTTTTAAGGATTTTGTTGTTTTCTTAATCTTATTTTTTCTCTATTATTCTTTTATTTTCGACATTTTTCTTGCAAATATACATCTTATTACATTTGTTTTTATTTTTTACATTTATTTATTCTTTACTTTCAATTAGAATTAATAATAAACTCTTTAAATGCCTATATATCAATGTTTTTTTACTAGTTCAAATATTTATATTTTTCATTTGAAAGCATATTGACATTTGTATAATATGGTAGTATATTAACTATAGATGGAATTTAGTAGAAATTTTGTAACTTTATAATAATATGTTATCGACATTCTCTGCTAAATATACATAGATTTTTCAATATATATGATTTTTTTGTCGAATATTTACGTTGGGAGGAACTTAATTATGAAATCAACTGGAGTTGTAAGAAGAGTAGATGAACTTGGAAGAATTGTTATACCTGTGGAATTAAGAAGAACTTTAAACATAGGTGAAAAAGATGCATTAGAGATATACGTAGATGGTGAGCAAATAATATTAAAAAAATATGAGCCTGCTTGTATTTTCTGTGGAGATGCTAGAGACGTTATAAACTATAAATCTAAAAACATTTGTAAAAACTGCTTAAATGCGTTAAAATCAGAATAATAATAAAAAGCACTAGAGTTTCTAGTGCTTTTTATTATTTACATATTATTAACAAATTAATTTGCATTTTGTAATCTTTTCTTAACTTTATTCTTATTATTAAATAGTACAATTTAATTAAGCAAATATACCAAATCCTTTAATATAATAAATAAGAGTCACTAATAAAATGACTCTTATTTATACAATCTACATTCTATAAAATTATACTATTCTTCTTGCTGCGTAATAACCATATCCTAATGTAGATATTTTTACAACGTCACCTGTTTGAGGTGCATGTATGTATTGTCCTCCACCTACATATATACCTACATGGTCTACGCCACCTTCATAGCTAAAGAAAACTAAATCTCCTGGAGCTAAATTGTCTCTTGATACTTCTGACCCTTGGCCAATTTGAGAGTATGTTGTTCTTGTTATATCTATACCAAAATGAGCATAAACATATTGTGTAAACCCAGAACAATCAAATCCAGATGGAGTAGTTCCACCCCAAAGATAAGGAACTCCTTGGAATTGCATAGCATAATTTACTACAGCTTGTCCAGTAGCACTTGCTGGTGGTGCTGTTTCTCCACCGCCATTGTTAGAGTTTCCACCATTATTTGATGATCCACCATTATTAGAGCTTCCACCATTGTCTGATGATCCACCATTATTTCCTGAACCTTGAGAAGATGTTTCTCCTCCTCTTGATACTCTTTGTTGTTCTTGTTCTTGTGCTAAAGCTAACTCATATGCTTCCTTATCTGATTTTAACTTTTCTAATTCAGCAGATGCTTTATCTTGCTCTTTTTTTGCAGCTTGAGATTTTTCACTATAAGCAGTCTTTTGAGTTTCTAACTCTTTCATTTTTTGGTCATTTTCTGATTTTAATGCAACTAATTCTTGTTGTTTAGCTTCTAATGTATCTTTTTCTTTTTGCAATGCATCTTTCTTAGAAGTTAACTCTGTCATTAGTTCTTTATCATAATTCATTATTTGCTTTATATTCTCAAGTCTAGAAACTAATTCTGAAAATCCATTTGAGTCTAAAAGAACTTCTACATAAGTATCCATTCCATTCATATACATAGATCTCATTCTTTCTCTAAATAGATCCTCTTCCTCAGCCATATTTTTTTCTGTTTTTTCAACACTAGCCGCTGTATCTTTTATTGTTTTCTCTGTTTTTTCTATTTTGCTATTAGTTTCGTCTATATTCACCATTAAGTTTGATATTTCGTTATCTAGTTTTTGAATTTGTCCATTTATTTGGTCTAACTTTTCTTGAGCGCTTTTATATTCATTAGCTTTAGCATTTATTTCACTATCACTTGGTGCTGCCATAGCTATGCTACTCATGCTTGATGTTGCAATGACCATTGCTGTAGCTATTGCTACTATCTTTCTATTCAAATCAAGATCCCTCCCCTATAAAATTTCTTTTTAATTATACCATTAAACCTATCAATAACTCAACATTTCTCAATCTTTTTGTTTTGTTTTGTTACAAAAACTTTACTTTTTCTTCATCTTTATGGTATAATAAACCATTTAATCCAATAAAAAATATACTGTTTTGTAATTTTTTATATATCTATAGAGTGTTTGTAAACTTCTGACTTGTTTAATTTTCTATCTTTTGCTACTTGTTTTATAGAATCTTTTTTACTCAAGCCTTCCTTTATATATGATTTTATATGTTCCTCAATAGATAATTCTTCCCACTTAGACATTTGTTCTTTTTCTATGTCTTCCTTGCTTTTTCCTTCTACCACTAAAACATATTCACCTCTTGGAGAATTTTCATTATAAAATTTAATAGCCTCTTCTAATGGTAATCTTATTATTTCCTCATATAACTTAGTAAGCTCTCTACATATAGATATTTTTCTATTTCCTAAATGCTCACACAAAAATTCTAAAGTACTTAATAATCTATGAGGTGCTTCATAAAATATTAAACTTTCTGTTCTATCTTTTAAATCCTCTATTATAGGCTTTCTCTCTTTGTTTTCTCTTGGTAAAAAACCTCTAAATAAAAATTTAGTAGTATCTAGTCCTGAATATACTAAAGCTGTTGTTATAGCTGTTGCTCCTGGCAAAACTTCAAAACTCAAATTTTCATCTATACACTTTTTCACTATAACTTCTCCTGGATCTGATATTCCCGGAGTTCCTGCATCACTTATTATTGCTACATTTTTACCTTCTTTTAGCATATCTATTATAGTTTCACTTTTCCCATTTTCATTATGCTTATGATAACTTATTAAAGATTTTTTTATTCCAAAGTAATTAAGTAGTTTTAAGCTTTGTCTTGTATCTTCACAAGCTATTATGTCTGCATTTTTCAATGTATCTACAGCTCTAAATGTCATATCTTTTAAATTTCCTATGGGAGTAGGAACTAAATATAATTTTCCACTCATCTTTATCACCCTTTGCTTTTTTAATTAAATACTATCACTATTGTACATCTTTATAATTTCATCACTATATGTTCCATCAGCATTATGAACATTCAACGGATCATCCCATTTTAAAAAAGCCCCTCCATCTCTTTGTCCTTCTACTAATACAATATTAGGAGCTTTATTAGGTACAGGATGTACCATTCTTACTCTTTTAGGTTCAATTTTATGTTTTCTCATAACTGTAAATATATCAGCCAATCTATCTGGTCTATGTACCATGAAAAACCTGCCATTGTCCTTTAATAAAATTCTAGCAGCTACTATAACATCTTCTAGATTACAACAAACCTCATGTCTTGCTATAGCTAATCTATCAGTAGGGTTTACAATGCCTGAATTAAATAACTTATAAGGGGGATTAACTGTAACTACATCTGCTTTTTCTATTTTTTTAAGCATATTTATATTTGTTAAATCACCTTCTAAAAATTTAACTTTATCATTTAAGTTATTTAGATTAGATGTTCTGTTTGCCATATCAACAAACTCTTTTTGAATCTCTATTCCTAATATATTTTTACATTCTGTTTTACCAGATATTATAAAAGGTATTATTCCAGTTCCTGTACACAAATCTATGACTCTATGATTTCTCTTAACTTTTGAAAAATTTGCTAACATAACTGCATCTACACCAAATCTAAAGCCTTCTTTTTTTTGTATAACTTTTATTCCCTTTAACTGCAAATCATCTAAAGTTTCATCACTTTTTATAATATCCATACTTAAGCCTCATTTCTAATTTGTATTAGTCATTATATACTTTTGTATTATGTATACATACAACATATCATATTTTAATAAAATATGCTTTTTAGTCAATATCTATTTTAATATTAAAATAGATATTGTAACATTAAATCTATTAATTTATAAAATAATATTAATAAATTTAAATTTAATTTTAAATTTATCTTTGAAATATTAAAATTAAAATGTTTACATATCATTTATTCGCATAATTAGTCTAAATTCCTCTTTAAAGTTTCAATACATTCGTTTTTTCTAAATTAAACTACATTATTTCTATAATATTATAAATTACTTCTCTTATTTCCATTAGTATATTATTTAAAAATGTAATAGAATATACATGGTATTGTATTTTTACTGTATATATTACGGAAGAGAGCGTGATAAATTTGAAAATTTTAAAGCAATTAGCAATTATATTTTTTATTACATTTTTAGGTGAAGCTGTTAGTAGATTACTTCATTTACCTATACCTGGTAATGTAATAGGTATGCTTCTTTTATTAGTTGCACTACTAACCAATATTTTAAAAACGGAAGCTATTGAAGAAGTTTCTAATTATCTTTTAAATAACTTGGCATTTTTCTTTGTGCCTGCAAGTATTGGAATACTAGGTTGTTTAGATATATTAAAAGGCAGTGTTATAAAAATTTTATTAGTATGTATTATATCTACCAGTTTAGTTCTTATTGTTACTGCTTACACAGTTCAACTACTTACAAAAGTATTAGAAAAGAAGAGTATTATTAAGGAGGAACAATAATATAATGAAGGAACTATTATCAACACCAATTTTTGTTATGTTTTTAACACTATCTACATACATATTTGCACAATACATACAAAGAAAGACTAAATTAGTTTTATTAAACCCATTATTGATATCTATGATTATTATAATGGCTGTACTAATAATCTTTAAGATTCCTCTTGAAGATTATCAAAATGGTACAAGCATGATAACATTTTTTCTAACGCCATCAACTATAATTTTAGCAGTTCCTTTATATAAAAAGATAGAACTATTAAAGAAACATGCACTTCCAATATTTATTGGAATAACTGTAGGAACTTTTGTTGGAATGATTTCTATAATTTTATTATGCAAAGTTTTTGGAATAAGTGGAAATATAGCATTATCATTAATACCTAAATCAGTTACTACACCTATTGGTGTTGAAGTTTCAAAACAACTTGGAGGCATACCTGCTATAACAATATCAGCTATAATAATTACTGGTATAATTGGAGCTATATTATCTCCTGTTATTTGTAATATTTTCAAGATAAAACATAGCGTTGCTATAGGCCTTGGTATTGGAACATCTGCACATGCCCTTGGAACAAGTAAGGCACTAGAAATGGGTGAAGTTGAAGGCGCCATGAGCGGACTTTCTATTGGGATTGCAGGACTAATAACAGTGCTTCTTAGTCCTATTATACTAAAAATATTTAACTTAATTATGTAATAAGTTAACGCTTAAGTTAATATGAATAAAATATACTATATAATTAGTGAAGGTATATTTTATGGAAATGATTTTATATCCTTTTAAAGGTGTGGTCTTTGATGAAAGCACCTCTATACTTTTGGATGCCTCATTTTTACTAAGTTTAGTATATGATGATGATCCAAAACACTCAGAGTGTATAGAGGTTCTAAGAAAAATTATGTTAGGCAAAAGTATCCTTTATATAACTTCAATAATTTCTTGTGAGGTTTTAAATCAGATTATGTATAAAGTATTTATGATAGATGTGCAATATAAAATAACAAAGGCTACGCCATTTAATACTCCAAATAATATTAAATGTATTATATCTACTTTTAATAAATATGATAGAAAATCATTAAAAGAAAAACGGACTTCTAAAGTTGTGGATATACCCTATAAAAAATATTTTGATAACTTATCTAAAAATGCTTTGAGGAAAAATTTGCTTAACATATATTATAAAACAGCTGTTAATATGCATACGCAATTAGAACATACATTAAAATTTAATTATCTAGATATTAATGATATTTGCATGATTAAAACAAAAGAATTGATGATGACTCATAATATTGCAGTTAATGATGCTACCATATTAGCCGCTGCCGAATGTTACAACATTAATTTTCTTTTAACTTTAGATAGTGATTTTCTATATGCAGATACAGCATCTGTACAAATATTAAAAATTTAGCCTTACTAATATTAATAGTAAGGCTCTTTTTTTATTTAGATGGTATTTCAAGTATGTCTCCTACTTTTATAGCATTTTCATCTTTTATGTTATTATGTTCTTTTATTTCTTTTACAGCTTCTTTTACAGCTACATTCGGCATTTTTTCTTGAGCTATACTATAAAGACTATCACCTTTTTTTATTTTATATTCCATTCCTGTTACATCTTTATTATCGCTATTTTGTTTAGTTGTACTTTGACTTTCTAAAGCTATTTCATAAGGTATAACTATTTGTTGTCCTGAAATTACACTAGTACTATTCTTTAAATCATTTCTTTTTACAATAGTATCAATTACTTCTTTAGTGTCAAAACTTGGCATATATGCTGAAGCTATACTATATAAAGTATCATTCTTCTTAATTGTATATACCCCTTCTTTAACTTCTTCTGTTTTACTTGTATTTTTCTCCTGTTTTTTGTTTTCTTTTTGTTCTTCATTTGCTTTGGAATTATTCTTATTTTCTAAGTTATTTTTATTTTTTTCATTTTCTCTTTGTAAATTTTCTTTTGATTGCTTTTCTTCCATTTTTACATTTTTGGATTCATTAATAACTATTTCTTTTTCACTTTTACCTATAAAATTTACAGTTACTAATACTCCTACTAAAACAACTAAGCATGTTGTTGTTGCTATTAACCCCTTTTTTAATTTCATATCTATTACACCTCTCTAAATTATAAATTCTATTTAAATAATTAACAAAAATATTTTTTTTATACACTTTTACCATATTTTTATTTATTTTATTCTAAAATATAAATAAAAACACCTAGAATAAGTCTAAGTGTTCTTGTTTTCTTAATTATTATCTAATTGATTTTTTATTTCTTGTGGTGTCATTCCATCTGCATTAATCATTTGTGCCTTAACTTCAGTATCTTCTATACCCATAAAGTTTTCATTTTCACCAGTAACTATTACAGCGTCAAATTTGTTTAAAAATTTAGATGTATTTTCCTTAGTTCCATCAAATTCTCTAACTGTATAACCTTCTTGATTTAAAAAACTTTTTACTGGATTTAAACCCTTTTGTACAGCTACTTTCTTCATTTTTACCACTCCTTTATACTTTAATCTTTTTATATTATTCTCTGAGTGTATATAATATATTCAAGTTCAATTTATAATATTAAATTTATAATTACATTAAAAATTATAAATTTAAAGTTATTTTGTGATATAATTTTAATGCATCTTTAATAGATGTGGGTGGGCGAGGGAAAATAAAACGAGGTCGTAAAATGAACAATTTATTTAAACTTAAAGAGCATAATGTAAGTTTTAAAGGCGAACTTACAGCAGGCGTAACCTCTTTTTTTGCTGCAGTATATATAATCATAGTTAATGCTAGTATATTAAGTGATACTGGCATGCCACTTGAAGGGCTAATAATAGCTACTGCTTTGTCTTCACTTATCGGAACATTGCTTGTAGCTTTCATAAGTAATGCCCCATTGTTAATAATGCCTGGTATGGGTATTAATGCACTATTCACTTATACAATTGTTAAATCTATGGGCTTATCCTTTAATGAAGCATTAGGAGCAGTAGTTATTTCTGGAATAATTTTTTCCATTATAGCTTTTACAAAGCTATCAACTATAATTGCTGATGCAATACCTCAATCATTAAAAGAAGCTATTTCTGTTGGAATTGGATTATTTATTACTTTTATAGGTCTTCAAAAAAGCGGACTTATTGTAGGTAATGAAACAACTTTAATTGCATTAGGAGACCTTACTTCACCTTCAGTTTTAGCATTTTTAATAATTTTTGTATTAACTCTTTATTTATTTTCAAGGGATGTTCCCGGAGGATTTTTAATAAGCATTATAGTTGGTACTTTAATATGTATTGGCTTTAAAGTTGTTGATTTAAGTGGATTATCTTTTACAGGGATAGATTTAGGAAGTTATAAACAAATATTTTTTAATATGAGTTTTGCTAAAATATCTGATTCTTCATTTTGGATTGCAGTATTCTCATTAACTCTTGTTTTAGTCTTTGAAAATATTGGACTTTTACATGGTCAAATTAATGGAATGTTGAAAGCAGATTATAAATTTAAACCAGCATTAAAAGCTACTTCTATTTCAACTATAGTTTGTGGTATATTCGGTACTAGTCCCTCTGTATCAACAGTTGAAGGTGCAGCTGGAATTGCTGCTGGTGGAAAAACTGGATTATCTTCTGTAATAGCTGGCTTATTATTTTTACTATCTTTACTATTCATACCATTTATAAAAATAATACCAGATGCAGCAATATCACCAATACTTATAATTATTGGTGCTTTAATGATGAAAAACATAGAAAATATTAATTTTAACAATTTTACAGAAGGGTTACCTGCATTTTTAATTATCGCCTTAATACCTTTAACTTATAGTATAGTTGATGGTATCGCCTTTGGATTTATTACCTATCCTTTAATGAAGCTCTTTAAAAAGGAACATAAAGATGTTTCTATGCCGATGTATATAATTTCATTAGCATTTTTAGCTTATTTTATACTTCATTATTCAAGTATTTAAAATAAAAACAGGTGTATAACTACACCTGTTTTTTAATCTTCTTTAATTAATTCTTTTATCATATCATGCTCATGATCTTCTATTTCAGCCTCTAGCTCTTTTATGTCAACTTCATTAATAATATCTTCATAGCTACCTTTAACTAAAGTTATATTCTCTATTTTAAAATCTCTTAATTCATCATCTGAACCATCAACTTTAATTTTAACTCTAACGCTTTCTTTAACTACGCTGTTGCTTGTAACTTCACCTTCACCATCTACTGTGCTTACGATTGATCCTACTTTAGGTAACTTCTTTCTAGTTTCCTCATAAGTTTTTTGCTCATAGTTTAAACAACACATTAATCTACCGCATATTCCAGAGATTTTTGTAGGATTTAATGATAAATTTTGTTCCTTAGCCATTTTTATTGATACAGGTACAAAATCTCCTAAAAATGTTGAGCAACAAAGCGGTCTGCCACATGGCCCTAAACCACCTTTCATCTTCGCTTCATCTCGTACCCCTATTTGTCTTAACTCTATTCTTGTTCTAAATACTGAAGCTAAATCTTTTACTAACTCTCTAAAATCAACTCTTCCATCTGCAGTAAAATAAAATATAACTTTATTATTATCAAATGTATATTCTACATCTATAAGTTTCATATCTAATGCATGTTTTTCTATTTTTTCCATGCATACACTAAAAGCTTCTTCTTCTTTTTCTTTGTTTTCTTTATTTTTTAAAATGTCTTCTTCTGTAGCCTTTCTTATAACATCTTTAAGTGGAGAAACTATTTTTTTCTCACAGATTTGTCTTCTACCTATGACACATTCACCAAACTCTACACCTCTCGCTGTTTCCACAACTACAAAATCACTACATTTTATATCTAACTCACCGGGATTAAAATAATATATTTTCCCAGCTTTTTTAAATCTAACACCTATTACAGTAACCATATTACACCTCCTGCAACTTTAATAACATAACATTAAATGCTAAAGCGCTATTTACATTTTTATCTAAATTAACCCTCGTAGCATTTATTATACTAATAATATCATTTAATTGTTTAAAAGAAAACATGCTTGCGCACATCTTTATTTCCTCGAATTTATCCTTATTTATTATAAGGTCTTTATTTCCAATTTCCTTATATATTATTGCATCTCTTAAAAAACTTATCATAATATCAACTATATATTCAAATTTTTTTGCATTATTTATAAAAAACTCTTCTAAAGTAAATGTATCTTCTATATTTAAATCACCTAATGTATTTACTATATTTATAGCCTTATCTCTTATTTCGTTAAATTCATCATCATTTAAAAGCATATCCACTCTTCCCGGTATACCTCTACTAAATTCTAAAAGAAAGTTTTCATTTTCATCCTTTAAACCTGAATAATAATTTTGTAAATACTGTAACAATTCTTTATCTTTTAATGGTATAAATTTATGTATTTGACAACGAGACTTTATGGTTTCTAAAATATTATTTAATTCTTCACATAATATTATTATAAATATATTTTTAGGCGGTTCTTCAATAGTTTTAAGCAATGCATTTTGTGCTTGAATGGTCATTTTATCACCATTATGAATTATCACCACTTTTTTATCTGACTCATAGGGCTTTTTATTTATTTCTTCAATCAATCCTCTTATTTCATTAACGCCTATAGATAATCTTCCAGCTTTTAATTTAAATTCAACTATATCTACGTAATCTCTGTTTTCATTTTTGCCAATTAGTTTAATTGCTATATTTTTAGCTACTATACTTTTTCCTATACCATCTTCGCCCCAAAATACATGAGCATGAGAAATAGTTTTTAAATTTATTGCATTATAAAAACTACTTATTATATCTTCATGTCCTATTATATCTTTCATACTAATTCCTCCTAAAATAAATGTGCAGTAAAATTTTATTTTACTGCACATATTAATTTAAGTTGTTTAAAAGAAAATTATCTTGTTAAACATATATTATATTTCAACCAATAATTATTTTTACATTTTAAACCCTTAAAAATTTATCTACATCTACCACAAATATAGTTGCTCCTCCAATATCTACCTCTATTGGATATGGTACATATACCCCTGTAGATCCTGCTACTGGTGAAGGTGATGATACTATTTGCTTTCTTATTTTACATATATCTTCTATTATTGATAATACCAAATTTACTTTTTCATCATCTACACCGCACATTAATGTAGTGTTACCTGCTTTCAAAAAACCACCTGTGGTTGCTAGTTTAGTTACTCTTAATCCATTCTCTGTCATAACATCAATAAGGTCTGGTGCATCATCGTCTTGAACTATTGCGATTACTAGTTTCATAACAATCTCCCCTTTGTTTAGACTTTATAAAAACATCCACTTTACTGTTATATGAATAAATACAATATAGATTTATATAGAAATTTTTATAGTCTATTAATTTATGTTTTCCATTTTATTCTAGTTATTATAATTTTATCATACCTTCCAAATAAATTTATAATTTTAAATAATTATTTAAGAAAACTTTCTATTTCATTAACAATTTTATTATGCACATAATCTAGAGTATTATTTCCATCTATAGTAACTATGTTATTCAATTCTTTAGCTAATTGTTGATATCCATTATAAACTTTTTTATGAAAATCATTACCGCAATTTTCTAGTCTATCTAGCTTTCTTTGTGAACATTTTCGCTCTAAACCTTTTTCATATTCTACATTTATCATTAATGTTAAATCCGCTTTAACACCATTTAAGGCTATATCATTTATACACTGTACTTCTTTTACCCCTATGCCTCTTGCAATTCCTTGATAAACAATTGAAGAATATACAAATCTATCACATAAAACAATTGTCCCATCTTCTAGTGCTGGTTTTATTACTTCTTCTATAAGTTGTGCTCTAGATGCTGCATAAAGTAATGCCTCACATACACTACTCATTTCTGCATTGTTATTATCTAATATTATATTTCTTATGTTTTCACTTATTTTGGTTCCTCCAGGTTCTCTTGTAACTAAGACCTTATATCCTTTGTTTTCTAAATAATTAGAAAGCATTTTTATTTGTGTACTTTTTCCACTTCCATCTGGACCTTCTAATGCTATTAATAATCCTTTTTTCATATATTCCTCCAGTTTACTATTCCTCTATAATAGCTATATTATTGTTTTCTAAACCTAATATAGTAACTTTATTATCTATATAATACTGTAATATGTCTAAAGATTTTTCATCTATTATCTCTCCTGGCATAACTAGGGGTATTCCTGGAGGATATGGCACTACAGCTTCTTTACATATTTTATTTTGACACTTTTTATAATTCTTAAAAACTTGTTTTTTATGTAAAACTTCATAGGGATATAATTTAGTATTCGGTATATGGCATTCTAAAGCCTTTATATTTTTTTCCTTTAATATAGTTACATCGCAATTCTTTAATTCATTATATAGCTTTTTGAAATCTTCTTCTGTATTAAATGGAGAAAATATAGCAACTACATTTCTACAATCGCTTAATTCACACTGAACACCATTTTCTCTTAAATAACTTAATAGCTTATGCCCACTATATCCTTTATCTACATTTATTATAAACCTTGTCTTATCTAAAGTTAGTCCTTTATCTAAATCTTTCTCTGAAATTATATGAAATATACTTAATTTATTTATTTCTTTAGCATATTTGTCACATAAATTTAATAATTCATTATAAAAATTTTCTCCATATTCTTGAAGAAAAAATCTTCCATATTCCATAGATGCCATCAATATATATGAGGGACTTGTACTTAAAAATGCTGAAACGTAAAAATCTACAACATTTAAATCTACACCTTCATTTACATGTAAAAATGCTGTCTGTGTTAAGCTTGGTATAGTCTTATGAGAGCTCTCAACTACCATATCACAACCTAATTCTAACGCATCCTTAGGCAGTCTATTGTTTGCTTTAAAATGCGCCCCATGTGCAGAATCTACAATTACTTTCATGCCATGTAATTTAGCTTTGTTAACTATTGACTTTAAGTCGTAGCATATACCATAATAATTAGGATATGTAAGAATTACACCTTTTGCATCCTGATTCTGTTCTATTGTTTTATAAAGATTATCTATATCTATTGATAACGGAGCATCATATATATCACTTATATTATTTTTTATATATATAGGTTTTAATTTTCTCATTATTATTCCGTTATATATAGATCTATGGCAATTTCTTTCAACAATTACCTTGTCCCCTTCTTGGAAAGATGAGAATATCATAGCTAGATTACCACTTGTACTTCCATTTACTAAAAAATATGATTTTTTACTTTCATAAAATTTAGACAAGAGTTCTAATGATTCTTTTATTATATCCTCTGGACTGTGTAAATTATCAACTCCATCAACCTCTGTTATATCAAATTTTATTAAATTATTTAAAAATAATAATCCCTCATTAGTAATTTTATACCCTCTTCCACATTTATGACCAGGCATTGATAAAGGTACATTGTTTTCATTTATATATTTTAAAATACCATCTATTAATGGTGTACTTGTCATTGATACTCACCTCTATTAGTTCTTTGCTTATCATATAATAAACTTATTTTTATATTATAATATATTTTTTACATATCCTTTAACCAATTTTTTTCTAATACATTTGTTATAAAACAAATAAAAATCTGTATTCAAGTCTGTATTTATAATTTTTTTTTCACACTCTATACATATTTTTCTTCCGTAAACTATTATACCATCATTTGACTTGTTACATATTATACAATTACACATTTTATCCTCTCCATATTAGCCTTATATGCTAAGTAATACTTTAATAAACTTATTTATCCTTATTAATTATTGACTTGAATATAGGTATATATACAAGCTAATATAACTACATATAAAATGGCCTCCTATTTAATACTTTATATTATTAATGGGTATAATAATAATTGCTTATATATAATTTAAAATTTTAAATAATTGGAAGGAGATTTTCTTGTGAAGCAAAATGTTATAAGTTATTTATCAACTATAAAAAATGAAATTCTTTCAATAAATAGTTTTTTATATAATAATCCTGAAAAACCATTTCATGAATACAATTCTTGCAAGTATCTAATTAATATTTTAAGAAAACATGATTTTAATATAACTGAAAACTTTTTAGATATTAATACTGCTTTTAAAGCTACTTATGGACAGGGATATCCTAAAATATGCTATATATGCAAATATAGTGCCCATGAAACTTTAGGTCATATCTATGGAAATAACTCAAATGCAGCTATTTCTATTGGTGCTGGTATTGCTTTAAAAGAGATATTAAATAAAATGAATGGAACTATAATTATAATAGGCTGTCCTGGACTATACTCAAATGGTAGTGAAATAAAAATGACTCACGAAAATGTATTTGAAGATGCTGATTTGATAATTGCACCACATGTAGATAACACAAATTCAGAAAGTGGAACTTCAATGGCTTCTATACCTTTAAAAATCGACTACACTTTAAATAAGACAGACAATAGATCTTTAGAGTTTTCATTGTTTAATTTGCAAAGCTTAAATCAAATAGTTAAAAGTTCTTGTGATAAATGTTATATAGATAAGTTAAATATAGATATAAATAATAAAATTCAAGATAAACTAATTAACGAAACTTTTAAATTTCATTTAAAATCTCCTTGCATTAAAGAGGCGGAAACCATTGAACATAAAATAAGATCTTATTTTACTAGTCTAGAATCTATGTTGGATATAAAATATAACGTATGTTTATATGAATTACCGTGCAAACAACTAATTTCTAATACTGTTTTATCTAGAATTTTTTCTCACAATTTAAAAGAATGTGGAATAATAAATATAGATGAGCCTAAAACTATGGAATATTCTTTAGGTATTGGAACTATAAGTCATACAACACCTACTATATACCCATCTATATCTATAACTGATGACACAAGTATTCATTGTCCTTCAACTGAGTTTAAAGATTCCACTTTATTAGAATTATCATGCGAACGAATTTTATTAGCTGCTCAATGCATTGCAATAACTTCAATAGATTTCTTAGAAAGAGAAGATTTATTAAAAGAAATCACTGTTAATCACTATAATAATATAAAAAAATAAAAATGAATAGCTTTTAGCTATTCATTTTTATTAACACATTATGAAATCTATTTATTGTTTCCTCATTATAAATTTCATGTTTTTCTCTAATAATATTTATTCTACTTATTAATTTTTTACTAGGTTCAAAATAAAATTTATTTATTTTCCCATTAAATTTATAACTGCAACAATATCTACTTTTTAAACCTAATAAACAACAAGTATACTTATTTCCACTTAATAAACAAAATAATTTGTTACCTTGTATTTTACTAATATTTTCAATATCTTTTATTTTTATATCTGCTACTAAAACTTGTAAATCTCCAACTACTTTATGAATTATTAATTGATCAGCTATTATAGAATATTTATATCTTGTATTACATTTATAAAATTCTAATCCACAACAAGTTGCCATTAATGCTAAAAAGAATATATTACAAAATACTCTTACACTTTCAATCTTGTTGTTTATAAAATCCGACAAGAGTATAAATATTATCATCAATAAAAATAAAAATAATAGCGCTGGAAGTTTTTTTCTATATATAGTTTCCTTATACATAGTCCCCATCTCCAAACCCTCCTAAATACATATTATAAATTAATTACATGTCTGCCCTAAGTATTATACTAAGCTTTTAACAAATAATCTACTCAATTTTAAACCATTTAAAGTTGTTTAAAACTAAAAAACTGCATTCAATTCAAATTAACATGGCCTTTCCCAATATAACTCTCAATCTCTCTAAATTCATGTCTTTTTTATCAACTTAACAGTAACTTAACCTTAATTTAATATAGTTGAAATTCATATTGAATTTAAAAATATTGAACTTTTTTACTTTTTCATAATACTTAGCATATAAAAAATATAATATTTTTTTAATTTATTTGACAACCGCTATATTATGTATAAGTTTTCAAAACAAAATTAGTTTTAATTTTGCTATTATATAGAGAAACAAGCTCCAATTTAAATTTATTCAATAACTTTAAATTATTTTCACACAAGATGCAGTGTTGAATTTTAAGTGATTCGGAGCATGTCTCACTATTTTAGGTATTCAAGTTTTGGAATGGATAATTTTAAAAGTCAACTTGGAACCCTATATAATAAATATTATTTTTTACAAAATAAAAAAGCTTATATCTTAAAGATATAAGCTTTTTTTGGAGGCGCCACCCAGATTTGAACTGGGGGTAAAGGCTTTGCAGGCCTCTGCCTTACCACTTGGCCATGGCGCCATTAACTGGTGGCTCGAGCAGGAATCGAACCAGCGACACGAGGATTTTCAGTCCTCTGCTCTACCGACTGAGCTATCGAGCCTTACTTACCTGGCAACAACCTACCCTCCCACACAGTCACCCGTGCAGTACTCTCGGYGTCTAGAGGCTTAACTTGCCTGTTCGGAATGGAAAGGAGTGTTACCCTCTAAACCATCATCACCAGATTAAAATTCTTATAAACTTCGCACTTCGTCGTC